>WQZK01000160.1 GCA_009780765.1 Defluviitaleaceae bacterium | reverse complement strand
CCAACAGCAATGCCCATTACAGCAACGGCCGCAGCATATTCTAGGCCTCTTTCGAGCATTAAAAACGAAAGAAAGTATATAACACCCATTCTTACGAATTGCTCGAGAACTTGGCTTATAGCTGGAACTTTTGCTTCTTGCAAGCCAAAGAAATAGCCTCGTATGCAAGAGCCTGCCGCCATAAAAGGAAAACTTAAAGACAGTATTTGCAAGGAAAGTGTTAACCTCGAATCTTTAAAGAAAAATGTTGCTATATGATCGGAAAAAGCAAATAAAATAACAGATAAGATAACACCAATTAATGATGTTATAATTAACGACTGCTTTAAAACCAATCCCATATTTCCATATTCTTTTTTTGCATTTTCTTGACTTACAAACTTTGAAACAGTTGTGGTAAACCCTGAACAGGCAAGGCTCCAAGCTAAAGCATATAGAGGCATTATAAGTTGATATAAGCCCATTCCTTCTGCACCAATTATATTAGATATGTAAATTCTATAAACAAACCCTAAAACTCTTGTAATTAAAGCTGCTATGCTTAAGATAGCCGCACTTTGAATTATACCCTTTTTAACCATAAATTTTCTCCTAAAAATTTCTATACAACCTATATTAGAAATATATTAAAGGTTTTGTATAGCTAGAACAATTTAAGAAAAATTATGAAGTATATAAGTCTTAAATAAGGTTAAGTTATTAAGTAGACAATGTAGACAGGATGTGTATGAACTATTGGCTATCAAAAAAATATTTAACAAAAAAAACTTTTATATTACTTTAATATCTTTTGCTTTATGCTTTATGTTTTTTACTGTTATGGAAAACATAGCACTATTTTCTGAAAGCATTTATACAATAAATAATAACCATCATAACTTATCGCTTGAATTTCCTTTAAGTCTACAAGTAGTTGAAGCTTCTACAACAAATCATGAGGATAATGCGGAAGACGTTTTGATGGTTAGTGCTTTTGGCTTACCGAGAAGACGAGTTTCTGTAACTTCGCTTGATGAAATGAAGGTAATACCTTCTGGCATGACTGTTGGCGTTAGAATAGAGTTTGATGGTATACTTGTTCTCGGAACAGGACAAGTAACAGACTCTGATGGACAGATTCATCGGCCAAGCGATGGTATCTTAAAACCTAGTGATATACTGCTAACAGCCAATGGTGAAAAACTTGAAAATAAAAATACATTAATTAATATTATAAATCAAAATCCTGAAAAAATTCAATTTACTCTTAAACGTGATGGAAATATTATAGAAGAAACTGTTGTTCCTATAAGAATATCAGAGGATAATACAAGTAAATTAGGATTATGGGTTAGAGATTCGACCCAAGGTATTGGAACAATAACCTACATTAACCCAGAAACTCAAAAGTTTGGTGCTTTAGGTCATGGTGTTATTGATGCAGACACAAAATCCCTCTTACCTATTGGAAGCGGAACAATAATGCAGACTAGTATAAAAAATGTTAGAGAAGGACAAAGAGGTGTTCCAGGCGAATTAGTAGGAGATATACAAAGAGAAAATGTTATTGGCGAAATTAAATTTAATAATGAGTATGGCTTATATGGAATTTTAGAAGACTTTTCAACATGTACTAGCAAAGAGCCTATTAGAATAGGACCTCAAAACTCTGTACGAGAAGGCCCTGCAATTATTAGAGCAAACATAGATGGAACAACTGTTAAAGAATACGATATTTTTATCGAATCGGTTAATAAAATCCTAAAAAATGACCTTAGAGGCATGGTTGTAAGAATTACAGACCCCGAATTACTAGCAAGAACAGGCGGAATAGTGCAAGGTATGAGCGGTAGCCCAATTATACAAAACGGAAAGCTCGTTGGTGCGATTACTCACGTTTTTGTGCAAGATGCTGCTAGAGGTTATGGAATTTTTATAGAAAATATGATAAAGCAAGAACGCTTGTTTTAAAAAAATAAAAACAAACCAAAGTATTAAATTTCTTTGGTTTGCTTTTATTAAGCTATAACGATATAACAGGCACAGCCATCTTTGCACCAATTTTACCTGTTGCTCCAAAATTAAATTTAGGGGCAATGTTATCTGTAAAAGCATACCCATATAATTCAGGTTTGTAACTTTCAATTGCTTCAAAAACAACGCCTATTGCTTTACCAAAATCCTCATCATTTTCAAATGGCATTCCAGAAAAATATAACATTGTACAGGCCTCTAAATCAAACATTTCGTAACCATCTGGTAATGACTTGTCATAATCATATGGTACTTCAACACCAGCTGCACAAGCTGAAGTCCCATTTTTAATAAGAGTTTTAGGTAATTCTAAAATTGCAGCATTGTCAAACTTCTCTTGTACGCTATTAAGAAGTCCTTCCCAGTCGCAACCCTTTTCTTCGCAAAAAGAGAAATAATCTGTTGCATTTTTAGAGCGTAACAAAATTAATTTTCGTTTTGGTCTAATTACTGATTGCACTGTAACTGTTCTAGAAATTTCATTTTTCATTTCTTTTCCCTCATTTATTTTAGCGTAAAGGTAATAATCGCGAATTGGGTAGTAAGTGAAATAACTTACAGGAGGCTTCTCACGGCGATAATTCTTTGGCGTTATATCAAATTGCTTTAAAAAAGCTCTTGTAAAGCCGTCATGAGAATCAAATCCGCCATTTAAAGCAACATCAATTACTTTTGTATCAGAATCGCGAAGCTCCTTAGCTGCATTGGTTAATCTTAACGCCCTTATATATTCAAATGGCGTCTTACCCAACAACTCTTTAAAAATTCGTGCCGAGTGCCACAAACTGTATCCTGCAATGTGGCTTAAATCAAGCATTGTTATTTCAGCATCAATATTTGAAATAATATGCTTTTGCATCCTTGATACAGCGTTAATTTTCTCTAAATCCTGCACTATTATCACCTTCCAATTAAAATTATAAAGGAAATGATGGTTTATCTCTCGACTTATATTGCTATTATAACTCAACCCACAGCATTTCAACAACATTCTTCCTTGAAATTTAGAGTGCTAAAATTCTATGCAATAAACAAGCCAGTGCAAAAATACACTGGCTTGAATTATGTTATTTACCCATTACTTTATTAACTTCTTCTGCAAAGTTCTCTTCTTTTTTCTCAATGCCCTCGCCTGTTTCATAGCGAACAAATTTGATAACTGAAATATCGCTTCCAACTTGCTTTGCAACAGATTCGATGTACTGTTTAACAGTCATTTCACCATCTTTAACATATTCTTGCTCTACAAGACAAAACTCTTTTAAGCCCTTGTTAAGTCTGCCTTCAACCATTTTTCTAGCGATTTCTTCAGGCTTGCCTTCGTTTAACGCTTGTTGAGTTAAAATTTCTCTTTCTTTCTCGATAAAATCAGCCGAAACTTCTTCTCTTGTTACAAACTTAGGGTTCATTGCTGCAATTTGCATAGCAAGGTCTTTTCCTAGAGTTGTAATTTTTTCATCTGTTGAAGTAGTTTTGATTTCAATTAAAACCGCAACTTTTCCACCAGCATGAATATATGAAACTAAAGTTGTATCATTAGATTTTGCTATTTTATCAAATCTTCTAATGTTTAAATTTTCGCCAATAACAGCAATTTTTTGGCTTAATGCCTCTTTAACTGTTATAGAATTATCTTTAAGCCATTTTTCTTCAGAAAACTCTTCTACAGTTTTAGAGCTTGAAGCAATAACAGCTTCAGCAACATCTTGCACATAAGTTCTAAACTCAGCATTTTTAGCAACAAAATCTGTTTCAGAGTTTACTTCTACAATTGCCGCAACACCATTATTATCTATATAAACATGAGATAAGCCTTCCGATGCAATTCTGCCAGCTTTTTTAGCAGCAGCAGCAAGACCTTTTTCTCTTAATAATTCTACAGCTCTTTCAATGCTTCCATCAGCCTCAACTAATGCGTTTTTACAGTCAACCATGCCGGCTCCTGTCATTTCTCTAAGTTCTTTAACTAGTGCCGCAGTAACAGCCATTATAAAGCCCCCTCTTCTGTTGTAGTTGTTGTTTCTTGCATAGCTTCTTCAATATCTTCTATGTTTTGAGTAGGAGCAGTTTCTACGTGATTGTTATCAGTTTCAGGTGCAAACTCTTCGCCTTGATTAGCCTCAATAACAGCATTTGCAATTGTTCCGGCAATTAATTTAACCGCACGAATTGCATCATCATTTCCAGGAATAACATGGTCAACATCATCAGGGTCGCAGTTAGTGTCTACGATTGCTACGATAGGAATTCCTAAATTTCTAGCTTCTTGAACTGCAATTTTTTCTTTCTTAGGGTCTACGATAAACATGCAATCAGGAATTTTTTTCATTTCCTTGATACCGCCAAGATTTCTGTCTAGCTTTTCTTTTTCGTGTAAAAGTTTTGCAACTTCTTTTTTAGGAAGTAAGTCAAACGTTCCATCTTCTTCCATACGCTCTAAATCTTTAAGACGTCTAATACGTGTTTGAATTGTTTTAAAGTTAGTAAGCATACCGCCTAACCATCTTTCATTAACATAGTACATACCACATCTTAATGCCTCTTCTTTAACAGCATCTTGTGCTTGTTTTTTTGTACCAACAAAAAGAATTTCGCCGCCATCTGCCATAAGCTCAACTACAGCTTTATAAGCTTCGTTTACTTTTTTAACTGTTTTTTGCAAGTCGATGATATAAATGCCGTTTCTTTCAGCAAAAATATACTCTGCCATTTTTGGGTTCCATCTTCTTGTTTGATGCCCAAAATGCACACCTGCTTCTAATAAATGTTTCATTGATATTACGCTCATTGCGTACCTCCTAGGTTTTTCCTCCGCAGAATAAAATATTAAAACCTCATATTTTCTGCGTGTGTATTTTT
>WQZK01000159.1 GCA_009780765.1 Defluviitaleaceae bacterium | reverse complement strand
TAACTGCCGACTGTACATCTCTCGAAATAGACGAACAAAACGAAAAGGGCGAGCGTCTCCTCCTAATGACTCGCCCTGCTTTTGGCGGCAATATCATGGCAACTATTATATGCCCTGAACATCGCCCGCAAATGGCAACGGTTCGCCCTGGGGTTATGATTGCAAAAGACGCAATAAATCATACAGGCGAAATCACAAAATTTGATGTGCAGTTTGATCCAAGTGATGCAAATGTAGAGATTCTTGAAACTATCAAGATTGTTAAGAAAAATCGTGACATCACAGAAGCAAAAGTGCTAGTATCTGGTGGACGTGGCGTTGGTAAGGCGGAGAATTTCGCTGCACTCAAAGAACTTGCTGATGTATTTAATGGTGAAGTTTCTGCCTCTCGTGCAGCTGTTGATGCAGGAATGACCGAAAAGGATAGACAAGTTGGGCAAACGGGCAAAACCGTTCGCCCTGACATATACTTTGCCTGTGGCATTTCAGGTGCAATACAACACGTTGCTGGAATGGAAGAAGCCGAGCTAATTATTGCTATCAATAAAAATGCCGAAGCTCCTATTTTTGAGGTTGCAGATGTTGGTATTGTGGGCGATTTGAATCGTATTTTACCTAAATTGTCGGCTAAGTTACGTAGTGAAATAAAGAACACATTATAAACCAAGTATAAAGCACCCAAAAATCACGAATTTCGTGTTTCTTGGGTGCTTTGCTATGTGACTCATCGATATCCCCGAGCAACCTAAAACTAATGCATCGGATTTCTACTAAATATAATATTTTTTTGCTATATCCAATATAATTGTTTTAACCTCTTCCAGCACAACCCCTACCGCCAAATTAGATATGTTCTATATACTCATACTCCTTATAAATTTAGATATATCTACAACTCTGACAGATGGCATCATTTCTTTTTTTGTCCAAATCTCGTAAAAACTAAGCATATGGTCACCAGCCATTATATAGCTTGTGTATACTACCCTATTACTATTTTCTTTTCACATAAATTAATGGACGAATCTCTGTGTGATACAATAATAATTGTTTTTTCTTTAGAAATATTTTGTATAGCATCGTATACTATGTTTTCGCTATATTGGTCAAGTGCACTAGTCGCTTCGTCGAAGATAAAAATGTCAACATCACGCAAAAATAACCTTGCAAGCACAATTCTTTGCCTTTGGCCACCAGAAAGCTTAGTCCCTTTTTCTCCAATAACAGTGTCAAGGCCCTCCGGTAGATCGACAATAAAATTGTAGATATAAGCTTTTTTACAGGCCTCTAGCAGTTCTTCGTCTGTTGCATTGTTTTTTCCATAGTTCAGATTCTCCCTAATAGTATCATTAAACAAAATATTTTCTTGCATAACAAAGCCTATTCGCCTATGTATGGAAGCTAAATTAAGCTCTTTTAAATCAATGCCATTAAAATATACTGTACCACTTGTTGGCGTAATCATACCTGTGATAAGCTTTAAAACCGTTGTCTTCCCACAACCGCTTTTGCCAATAATTGCTACGCGTTCACCTCTATTTATAGCTAGATTGAAACTATCTAACACTTCATTTATTGTATTAGGATATGTAAAGCAAACATTATTAAGTAAAATAGTGTTTATATCATGTAACAGTATACCCACATCAGCTTCTGTACTTTCTCTACGATCAAGCTCATCAATAAGGCGGTCAGTAAAAGGCATATTTGATTGCAAAACTGAATCTGCACTAGATACCGTTTGTATCGCATTTGAAAGCATTGAGTAATACATAGCAAAAACAAGCAAATCACTAATCCTCAAAGTTCCATTAATTATAAGCAGACCGCCTATAAAATAAAGCCCAAACTGCATGAAAAATTCATTCTTTATTTTTGGAATAACTAAAACACGTGCTGTCCAATAATTTATCCATCTTCCAAAATATAAGGCAAAATTATGTACAAAGCGGATAAACTTTCTCTCTTGTGCACGCTCAAGATTTAGTGCTTTTATCTCTCTCCATCCTTGTATAGATGCATGTAACCAGCTAGACATTTTTTGATCATTTTCTCTATTTGTATTGTTTAGAAGTTTCTCTCTTTTGCTTAACACATGATCAAACCAAAAGGTTAATGGAATAGCCGTTATTGAAAACAAAGCCAACCTCCAATCGATAATAAACAATATTATCAAACTACCTAACAAGGTTATATAGGCAATACTATAATCAATAGTCTGATATTCTGCAAAACTTTCAATTTGTCCTGTATCATCATCAAGCCTCATCTTCATGTCGCCTATGCTAATATTTTCATAATCAGAAAACGGTAAATTTAAAAAACCTTGCAGTGTTTTAAATTTTGCACGATATAAAGTTGTATTTACGAGTGTATAGTTAGCATAGTTTTTGATGTATCCAACAACTACATTTACAATGAAAATAATAAGGTATCCTCCAGCAACGATAAATATTCTGTTAAAATCGCCTCTTAAAATCACATCATCAATAAACACTCTATAAAATAATGGGTTAACAAAGCTTAAAATCATTGAAACTATGCTTAATAGAAAGCTTAAAACAAAAAAACGCTTCACACCTTTTGCGAGCGGTAGCAATCTTTTTAAAACTCTAAGACGATAGTTAATTTTTTCAACCATTTTCAATCTGCCTCCTTTATAGCAAACAATGTCTTAAAAGCACTGCTTTCAGATATCATTTTAGTCGGCATTCCTGTTTCGCAAATTTTACCATTTTCAAGAATTGCTGCTTTTTCGCAGAGCATAACCGAACTTTGCCGATGAGCAATTACAATAGATGTTTTGCCAATTAAGACATTTTTCCATGCTTCGTGGATAGCCTCTTCTGTTTCGTTATCAAGAGCAGAGGTTGCCTCATCAAATATAATAATTTTTGGATTCTTTAAATAAATTCTTGCAATAGCAATTCGTTGTTTTTGTCCACCAGAAAGACCTATTCCTTGAGTTCCTATAACCGTATCTACGCCACTTGACAAAGATTTTATAAATTCACTTAAGCCTGATTGCTTACACACAAACTCTATCTCATCATCTGTCGCATTTTTCTTGCCAAGTAATATATTTTCTTTAATTGTTCCATCAAAAATTAACACACTTTGATCTACTATACCAATATTTTGACGTATAGATTTTAAGCTACAGTTCGAAAGTTTTTGCCCATCTATAATTATTTCGCCATTTTGTGGAGAATAAAGCCCAATAAGCATATAAGCAAGTGTAGTTTTTCCACACCCACTTTTCCCAACAAGTGCAAATCGTTCGTTAGGTGAAATATTTAAATTAAGATTATCAAAAACTATATTACCTTTATTATAAGAAAAACTAACATTTTCAAAAGAAACGTTACCGTCCGTTATTATTAATTCATTTTTGCCTTTCCAATTGTCTTCTGTCGAAGATTGAAAAAAATCATAAATACGCTGAATATAAGCAATTCTCATTTGTGCATCAAAATAAGAGTTGCTTATGCCTCTATAAGTTGCAATCAATTCACCATAAAATGCAACAATAATTGTCAATAACCCTATTGTTATGTTGCCCGACGACGCAAGAAATCCTGCAAATGCAAAAATTGCTAATTGTACAAAAAGGGTTGCAAAGCTTATTATGTTATTTGCTGTTATATTAGAAATGCTAGATTTAATATTTATGCTAAACATCTTTTGATGGTTTTCTTCAAATCTCTTATTGGTTTTTTGCTGTGCACCAAGCATACGTATATCACGCAAGGCCGACAATATTTCAAACACCCAACTTATATAAACACCATAATATTCTCTTTGTTTATCACCATAATCACGCATTTTTTTGCCAAACTTGGCATTGATAAATACAAGTATAGGTACAGCTATTAAAATAAACACTCCAATTTGCCAGCTAATTATAAATAAATATATTGCAATAACAACTATCCTAATGATATTATTAAAAAAGTGAATAATATTACGTATTACAAAATGCATACATTCACCTGAAGATCTCTGCAATGTTGTAATAATATCGCCTGTAGAAGCATCGGACATATGCTGTGCATCACACTTTTGCATATGCTTAAAAATATCTTTTTTAATATCAAAAGTATACATACTCATTAAGTAATGATGTTGTGCATATATAAAAAAGTAAAGAATACAAGAAAACACAGACATTATGACAAACATCACACTAATCTGAATAAAAGTATCAAGATTTTGATAATAAACTATTTCATCAATCATTATACCAAATAATATAGGCATAGCTATAGATAGTACCATATTAAAAAACCATCCAAAATAAAACATGATGAAATTTCTCTTATGTTTGCCTATATATTTTGACAAGAACTTAATAGAAGTAATATAATTTAATTTTTTGTCCATTTATGATCTGCCTGCCCTTACAAAAATACGTTCAAATAATGTTTGACTGCCAATAACAATATCGGCTTGAATATCTCCATAAAAACCGCTAATATTATCAATAAAAAATATGGTTTTTCCATAGCTATATTGTATTTGCTCGGTTTTTATCCTATATATTTTTTCATTTCTGTTGCTATAAATATAAATTATATCTGAATATGTTTTGTGTTCACCATCTATAATAATTCTATTGTTTTTAATATTAGCTTCAACACTTTTAACAACGTCAAGCCTTAAATTAAGTGAAAAATACAGAAACATTATAATGCCTGTTAACAAGAATAAATAGAAAATTATAGGAGTTTTAATTATATATTTCACATATAAATTCGAAAACTTCTTCATTAAGCTTCCTCCTTGTTATATAAAGCGTTAGAGTATCTCCTACGCTTAAATTTCATCATTGTCACCTTTAATATCAATTATTATTTCACATAAATCCTTAATTGTTCCAGTTTGATTAATTACTAATT
>WQZK01000158.1 GCA_009780765.1 Defluviitaleaceae bacterium | reverse complement strand
GAGCGTGTAAGTGATACAGAAAATCGTAGCACAATAACAACTGCAAGAGTAGTTGACAATGCTGTTATGGGCTATATACTGTCACTACCAAATACAACTATTGAGGCAGCACATGCTACTCTAGACGGCAGAATGACTGTGATTGGCACAGAAGAAGTTGCACCAACTGTTTCTACAAGCTTATACAATGATGTAATTCCTACTGATTGGTTTTATACAGCAGTAAATTTTGTTACGGAGCAAAAACTCATGAGCGGAGCAAATGGCCTATTTTCTCCAAATGAGTATGTAACCCGTGGGATGTTTGCAGAAATTTTATATGATTTAGCAGGAATTTATCCTATAGCTAATAGGCCTGACGAATATTTAACAAGGCAAGAAATGGCTGTGTTTATGTTCCAATATTTTGGTTCGACACCGGTAGAGGGCTCTTTATCGTTTGATGATGCAGACGATATAGCCTATTGGGCGTATGATGCGGTAGTTTATAGTTTTGTAAATGGCTTGTTGCGAGGAGTTTCAGAAACTACTTTCGCACCGAACCAACTTACAACCCGTGCACAACTTGCAACAGTTTTAGCACGTATGCTTGCGGAGTAATATAATATGAATAACGAAATATCTAAAATAATTAACGAAGTTGAAAAGGCAATATCGGGCAAGCGTGAAATTATAGCAAAAATAATAACATCTATATTGGCAAATGGCCATATATTGCTTGATGATGTTCCGGGTGTTGGCAAAACAACTATGGCAATAGCAATTAGCCGTGCATTGGGGCTTGAGTTTGGGCGTGTGCAATTCACGCCCGATGTATTGCCTTCTGATGTTACAGGGTTCTCTATGTATAATAAAGAAACGGGTTTATTAGAATATGTGCAAGGTGCAGCTATGGGTGTAAATCTGCTTTTAGGTGATGAAATTAACCGAACGTCAAGTAAAACTCAATCTGCGCTTTTAGAGGCGATGGAAGAGAGGCAGATAACGGTTGATGGAACTACTCGCCCGCTTAAAGACCCATTTATAGTAATTGCAACTCAAAATAATGTTGGCACAACTGGCACACAATTATTGCCTTACGCTCAGCTAGACCGATTTATAATAAAACTAAGCATAGGATACCCTGATATAAAAAGCGAAAAAGAAGTAATCCGTGGTAGGCAGACAGATAACCCACTAGAAAATGTAGAATCTGTTATTTCTGCTATAGATGTAATTAACATGCAAAACGAGGTTTCTAAGATAACGGTTAAAGATAGCATTATTGATTATATTGTTCGCCTTGCAGAAAAATCGAGGCAACATGAGCTACTGGAGCTTGGAATTAGCCCGAGAGGTTCTTTGTTTGTTAATAAAATGGCAAAAGCAAAAGCATATCTTGAAGGGCGTGATTATGTTATACCAAAAGATGTGCAGGACGTTTTTATAGATGCTTGTTCTCACCGTGTGCTTTTAAGTCAATTAGCAAAAAGCAAGAAGATAACACCATCTCAAGTGCTTTGTGATTTGATAGATACTGTAATCGTGCCTGATAGTATCTTGAAGTAGGTGAAGTAGTTATGGCAAAAAATAGAATTGCATTTTTAATATGGCTATTGGTAGTGGCATGCTTACATGTGTTTGGTAACAATTATGGCACAAGGGTGATTTTATTTGCTTCTGTTATAATTCCGTTTATATCTATTATAGTTGCCAGAATTGTAGCACTGCGTATTATATTTAAGCTAGTTATTCCAAAATACTGCATATGTGGCGAAGAAGTTAGTGTGTATATAGAATCAAAAAAAAGTTCATTTTTTCCTATTTATACAAAATGCCGAATAGTATGCAAAAATCTTTTTACAGGTGAAGTATATTTTTCTAATCAAGAAACATCTAAATTTTTAATAAGCACTAATAACTGTGGGGTAATTTCTTTTTCTGAAACAGAGTTTATAATTACAGATATGTTTGGGCTTTTTGCATGGAAAACAAAATACAAAAGCCAAGAAAGCATGCTTATTATACCAAAGCTATTTGATATACGGCTTGAAATTGGTGAAAGTAAAAAATCTACTCTAGATAGCGAAGAATACTCTATGCAGCAGTCTGGAAACGACCCTAGCGAAACATTTGCAATTAGAGAATATGTTGCAGGCGACTCTTTGAGAAGTATTCACTGGAAGTTATCGCAAAAAACAGATAAGCTGTTTGTTCGCGAGTTAGGGTTGCCTATTGCTAATAAAATTCTTATATTGTTTGATATAACGGCAACAAATGAGCCTAATCGTATAAGTAAAATGGCTAGTAACGCATTTAGCATATCACACGAACTTATTACACAGGGAGTATCACACACAGTAGGATTTATAGAAACGGCAACGGAAGAATATATAAGTTATGAAATAGAAAATTATAATGACTTAAACGAAGCTTTCGCCATGCTACTTGCAATTGATATTAGAGAGTACACAAAAACTAATATTGAAGTTTATCCTATTGATATTTTTGAGCAATGTACAGTGATGGTTGACGATTCTGACATAAATATATTGGAGATATAAAATGATAATAACCACAGAACATGAAATTAAACCTAAAAAGCAATGGTTTTTAGCTATTGCTTTATTTGTCAGCTTATCAGGTTCTTTTATGAGTATGTTAAGATGGGAGCTAGGCCCTATAGTTTCGTTATTTAAAAGTGGGCTAAGGTTTTCAGGGATATTAGATGGGTTTAGGCTAATTTTTAATAGGCTTTTTGTTATAAGCGAGCAGTATCAAGCTTATAGGTATGTTATGTTTACCATAAATTCGCCAGAAAGTGCTTGGGAGCAAAATATATCTATGGCTCTGTTTGTTATAGTCATTTTTTTCGCAATTTTCAGTGTATTTTTAATGTATATTCGCCGCAAAGCTACAATTTTTGTTGCGATTATACTTGTTACTGGCATACAAGTGTATTTTGGGGTGTTTCCAAGTGCTGTGTGGAATATTGCTCTATTTTTTGTATTTGCGTTAATGTTTATTCGCAAGCGTGATAGAAAAGAAAATTTCCATGGCTATGTTGCCATTGCCTCAATTTTTGTTTTAGTTTGGGTAACAGTTTTAGCTATATATCCTAATTTCAATCCACATCTTCATGAATTTTCTGAATCATTTCGTGATTTATTTGGAGAAAGGATAAGTCAATCTACAAATGCTTCACATAACACACAGAGCGAGAATTTTGAATATGAGCCAGAATATCTCGAAGTAAGCGTTACAGATGTACGAAGTGACAGTTTGCACGAGGCTTCTTATGAAGATTATACCGTAGAAAGTGATGAAAGAGCAGGGGGTGCAGAGGTTGGCACAGTTATTATGCAACAATCAGTTTTGCTACCTTTAATATTGCTCCTAATTACTGCTATAGTTATTATTGCCACAATTCATTTTGCACCAAAACTTGTAAAAGCAGCAAAGCGACGCAAAATGTTTGATAAAGAGGGCTGTAAAGTTGCAATAAATAGCATGTTTGTTTATATAATAGACTGGCTTGTTGCACATGGTTTGCAGCGAGAAAATGTTGTTTTTTCGATTTATACTGAGAAGCTTTCAGAGCTTATTTCACTAGAGTATTCAAAAGAATACAAAAACATCGAAGCTCTTTGGTGTAAAGCTATGTATAGCGAGCAGGAGATTGGAGAAGCAGAAAAGCAACAAGTTGGGGCGTTTCTAAATAAAACTCGTGAAATAGTTTGGAAAAATTCTAGCATAAGTCAAAAGATTAGAATAAAATTACATTATTTTTTGTAGGGGGGATAAGAATGAGGGTATACTATGTAGTTTTTACTGCTATCATATCACTATTAATTTTTAGTAGTTGCCGATACAGGCTATATAATGATAATATTGAAGTTAGTTTTTCTGATGCATTACCGCCAGATAATATTCCAACATCGCTATCTAGTGAGGATATTTCTGAGGATGAATCGCTAGAGTATTACGAAGAATTAACGCCTTTAACATATATCGAAGCAATTCCAAATGAACTATCACCACTAACTTTAGAGATTGTAAACGAAGATGCTCGGCAGTATGGTTCTGAAGATAGTGAATTTTCAGAGGGAAATGTGGGTGTTGGAAATTTAGATTCTGTTACAAGTAATATTGTATATTTTGAAGAATTGATAGATGATGGGGATTCGGCTTCAACCCTTGCAGATGGCGGTGGTGTAGTTGCCATTATTACTAGCCACTCTGCGATGTTAAATCAAGCGATAGGTTCATTGCAACCGTGCCAAATGTATAACATTTATGCCGAAACTGTGACAGATTATGTAACGGTAAATAGAGGGTCTTCTATATATCAACTTATGGTTAATTCAGGCGGACTAAATGTTAGTAGCAGGCTTACTCCTGACAGATTAACAGTTACTGACGACTGGGTTATAAACAGAAATCCTGATATAATTGTAAAGTTTGTAGATAGTACTGTTTTGGGTAGCGGAGTAACAGATACACATGTGGCGTCGGAGCTTCGTTTTGCAATAATTTCAAGAGCAGGGTGGGGTGCTATTGAGGCGATTAGCAATAACCGTATTATTCTTCTTTCAGAGCAAATGTTAGAATCGGATGAAACCCAGCTTGTAGCAAAGCTTTTAATCTCTCGCTTGATGTATCCAACATTATTTTCGGATATTGATATAGATTCTCTTATAGATGAGTTAATGAGTCAAACAGAAGGAGTTTATGTGTATAGTGGGTAATTTTTTTAACAAGACACACTGTTGTCGTGTTCGATCTGTTATAATTGAGTGAAAGATTAGCAAAGGAGAAATTATATATGAAATGTTTAGTGCGTGATATTCCAATACACTACGAAGAATACGGTAAGGGAAAGCCTATATTAAATATTCATGGATGGGGACCAGACCATCGCATGATGGTAG
>WQZK01000157.1 GCA_009780765.1 Defluviitaleaceae bacterium | reverse complement strand
TTTGTTTATCCATGCTTTGTTTATCCAGCGTATAAGTGCCTCTGAGCCACTATCAAGTAAGAGCCAAAGGCTTTTGTCAGCTAAAGTTTTTATCGCTTCTTTTATATTTTTGTAGTTTTTGCCATTATCGCTATCTATACCGCATACTTTACAAAACTCAATAATACTAAAATTTTGAATAATGAAATCTTCGTCAGTCGGTTTTATTTTACTAATTATATATAAAATTATTTTTTGTTCTTGTAAGGAGAGTTGAAAGCGTGATTTTTGAATAAGATCGTTTGCTTTAACTACTTTATAATTGCGTAGTTCATTCATTTTACGCTCTAAGTCGTAGTTTTTATCTTTCGTTAATGTCAAAGAAATCCCTCCTCCATGCTTTATTGAGATCATTATATTTTACATATGTGAGACTGTCAACATCACTTCACATATGACAACGGAATTGCACAAAATAGTGTTTTTTATGTATTTTGCGTGCGTAGCGTATTTACTTATATTTACTTATATTTATTTATATTTAGAATATTTAGAGGGGCTTTGAAGGCGCATAAATACAAGGGTTTTTATTGTTTAATATGAGATATGGTACGGTTTAGTGTGAGATATGGTACGGTTTAGTGTGAGATATGGTACGGTTTAGTGTGAGATATGGTACGGTTTAGTGTGAGATATGGTACGGTTTAGTGTCGAATTTAAATGTGGCGGCTTTTATGTTAGCTTTGCAAATGTATGTGGCAAGCGATACGGGGTCAAGGGGCAGTGCCCTTGCAAGTTAACCAAATTTATTTTGGTATAACTTGCTATACCAAAATAAATTTGGTATTATAAGGAGTAACGGTTAATATTTTTTTGCTCTGAAGGTGGTTTTTTTATGGCTCATGTTGCAAAATACACACAGTCTCAAGCTGGCGGATTGACTAGGCATTTTGAACGATCAATAAATCCGGAAACAGGCGAACATATTAGGTTTAGTAATCAAGAAATAGATCTGAGTAGAGTTCACTTAAATTACAATCTTGCGCCTGATCAGAATCAACTAAATTTTATAAAACAAAGATGTTCCGAAGTTCAATGCATGAACCGCAAAGATGTTAATGTGATGTGTTCATGGGTTGTGACAGCTCCTAAAAATTTGCCAGAAGATAATTATAGACAATTTTTTGAAGAAACATATAAATTCCTAAATGAGAGATACGGTGAAAAAAATGTAATTTCGGCATATGTTCATATGGACGAAGTAACGCCGCATATGCATTATGCTTTTGTGCCTATTGTCAAAGATAAGAAAAAAGATATTGAGAAAGTTTCAGCCAAAGAACTTGTAAACCGTAAAGACTTACAGGTTTTTCATGCTGATCTATCAAAACATCTGGAAGGTGTTTTTGGGCGCGACGTTGGTATTTTGAACGAAGCTACAAAAGAGGGGAATCGCTCAATTGAAGAATTGAAACGACAAAGTGCTATAGACCGGCTGCGCGAAGCTCAAGAAATAACTAAGATAAATATTTCAGCTTCAAACGAGAAACTAAAGGAGGCAACGCTAGAAGCCTCCAGAATCGTTTCTAAGGCCGAGAGTGATGTCAGGTATCTACGCTCTGATGTAAAGGGTCTACGAGCCGAATATGATGCTAAAAAAGCATATGTGAAAACATTTGTTGACCAGAAGGGTATATATGATAATGTCATAGAGAAAAAAAGTTTAACTGGAAAAACAAAGGGATACGAACTGACACCGGAAAAATGGGAAAAGATCGCCATTACGTATATGGACATGATAGCAAGTGAACGGATGAGGGATTCAGTCGAAAAAACAATTGAAAAATTCAAAGAAAGTACATCACACAAACAGGTTGTAAAAATGAAGGCTACGTTAGAAAATGAAATAAAGAAATTGAAAATTGAAAATAAGGAGCTGCGGGAACAAATAAATAATGATGGGCAATTTATAAATCAAGCATTAGAAGTTTTTAAAGTAAACCCGGAAGTAGAAAGATTATTTTTTGAAACAGTAAAACAAATTGAAGAGCAGCGGCATGAGGCACATCAACAAAAAAAATCTAAAAGCAGAGGTATGGAATTATAAAACTAGCGAAGTCAAGGGAAGTGTGGAGATTTTTTTCTGTGTTGCGCCTGCGGCGGAAAAAAATACTACCGACATTGACGAGCGGATACGCTCGAGAAAGAAAATTAAAAAGGGTCTGGCTCGGGCGCATTTACCCGACCAGACCTTGATTATATTTTTTAACATTAATCTAAATAAACACCTTGAATATACTTTTTAGTGATTTATATTTCGCATTTGAACAGCAATTCTGCGCATAACTCCATTAAAAGGGCCTACGCCTCTATGTATTCCAAATATGGTTCTCATATTGCCAGAATCTCTAAAATAAGGGCCGCCACTATCGCCACCAGAAGAAGGGCCATCCATAATTATTGCCTGAGTCCATGTAGTATGACCATCACTAATTGTTACATTGTTTTCTAATACTGTCATTGTTCTGCTTCCAGTTGCTGCACCATTACCTGCTATGGATGAATTTCTAACTGGCAATGTATTGGAAAATATTAATGAGAAATTATTAGTAAAAGTATTGCCACTATAAAATGTTACAAATGCTGAATCGTGTGAAGCGCTCATGTTGCGATCTGATACAAAACCAATTAGTTGATTTTGAGTTGTAGCACTGCCTCTATATACAAATTGACTTGTTGCAGTGCTTCCATGGCCTGTAGTTACGAATCCATTTCTTAAAGGAAATCCTGCGCTATACCATTGTGATGGAAAAGTTGTAATCATACTTCCAAAAGTGATGTTAATGCCAGATTGAGATGTAACTGCTTCTTCTTCTGATAGTAGAATATTCGATTTTTCTATGTCATTATCAATATCTTTTGTAATTTTTGGATCATCTAATCTGAAATCAAAACCAAATTCACATATAATGAGGTGTATTATGTTGAGGTAATACTCTCTATCATATACCTTATGTTCATTTACTAGAAAGTTTATTATATTATTTAGCGCATCATCAAAGTTAAATGTATTTGATACACCAATTTTTACTTGATTCGTAACAGTATCAACCCACATGCTGGAAATGCCAGTATCATTGAAGTCAATATCATGTAATATAGCAAAAACTTCTTCAAGTTCGTTTCTTGAGAATTTAACCTCTTCAAATCTTACGGTGAAAGCTTGTCTGTCCTCATATAAATATATTATATTTTCCCTTATATTAAATGCTTCAAAAATTGCATCATGATTGAGTAGTCTTTCAGAAGAATGATTATTGTTTTTAAAGTTTATTACAACTTCATTGCCATCTAAATACAAATCAACATATTCTATTTCAGGTAGCCCATTCAGCGTTGCTCTTTGGGATAGCTCTGCTGGTGACAATCCTAATTGTCTAAGAATATTTACTTCTGTGGGCTGAGTTTCAAGAGCTTTTCTTAGTTCTTCCATTCTGAAATCTCCCTGTACATATACGAAATCATTTTCCATGTTTTCATTTGTAAAAAACCGGCTCATATTTCCTTCTTCTGGAAAAATTTCGCTAAAATAAATCCTTATAGGTTCATTGATAGAACTTTGAATTTCTCTTGTGTATTCAGTATTTGCATACAAAACCGAAGTAAACATAAAAAATAATACAAAAGTCGAAAATAGAAATGTAAATTTTTTCATTATTAGGCAACTCTCCTTATTTAGATTTGATTAATTGCATTATTTATAAAATAACACGTTAGTATATTTTTATCAATGCACTAAACATCAATTCGAAGTATCTTCTAGGAAAGCCATTTATGATATTTTAACTTTTCCCAAATATCTTTTGTAATAAAATTTGCTTTAGTGGTATCTTTTCGACAATTGTTGTTTCGCCATCTAACAGTAGCATAGGACTGCTTTTGCTTTGTTCTGCACCTAATAATATCTGATTATTATGCGTTAACTCAGAAATCCGAGTAGCGAGGTCAGATAACTTATCTGCTTGCGTACGCCCATGGGCACGTTCAGTTTTTAATTCTTGTTCTAACATTTCAATTCTTGCCTTTAAAAACATATTTTCACTATTCAACTGGTTTAATAATGGTTGTTGAATTTGTTCAATATTTTCTTGTTGCACTGGTTGCACAATTTGATTGAATAGTTCCTTTAAAGCTTTCTCTGCAACCTCATCTAAAAGATACTTCCCTTTTTCTTTTCGTTGCATATGGTTGTTGAATTTGTTGATGAATTCGTTTGTAAGTTTTTTGTATACCGCTTGGGGCGATACTCCAATTTCTTGAGATATTTTATAGGGGGATTTCAAGATTTTTTGCCTCCCTCTAAAAATGCGGCTCCTATTTTATCAAAAAGTGATATTTGTGCAGGATTTATAATTTCATCAATTCTTGCCCATGTTTGTATTCGCTCAGAATATTCCTTTTTTACTCGCATGGAAAATATTATTTTTGCATATCTTCGCCCATCTTTTTGAGGTTCGTATGCAATGGCAATATCTGAAAGGTCGTTTATTTCTCTCAGCGCAGTGTCAAGCACATATCTCTTAAAATCAGGATACCTGTTATAGTTTTCTGCGGACAATAAAAGCTTTAGCTCGTCTATATCAAAATCTTTATTTTTAAATCTGTAAACGTAACTTTTTAATAATTCATATAACCGTATACTATACTGGCTTCTCATTGCAAGAGTATAAAGGAGTTCGTATTGTGTAAACCTGTGTTGTAATTGTAAAAGATAGGGTTTCATATCATCATCAAGTCTAATTTTTATTATTTCAGATCTTTTGTTTATCCATGCTTTGTTTATCCAGCGTATAAGTGCCTCTGAGCCACTATCAAGTAAGAGCCAAAGGCTTTTGTCAGCTAAAGTTTTTATCGCTTCTTTTATATTTTTGTAGTTTTTGCC
>WQZK01000156.1 GCA_009780765.1 Defluviitaleaceae bacterium | reverse complement strand
GAGCTTCGTTTTGCAATAATTTCAAGAGCAGGGTGGGGTGCTATTGAGGCGATTAGCAATAACCGTATTATTCTTCTTTCAGAGCAAATGTTAGAATCGGATGAAACCCAGCTTGTAGCAAAACTCTTAATCTCTCGCCTAATGTATCCAACGTTATTTTCGGATATTGATATAGATTCTCTTATAGATGAGTTAATGGGTCAAACAGAAGGAGTTTATGTGTATAGTGGGTAATTTTTTTAACAAGACACACTGTTGTCGTGTTCGGTCTGCTATAATTGAGTGAAAGATTAGCAAAGGAGGAATTATATATGAAATGTTTAGTGCGTGATATTCCAATACACTACGAAGAATACGGTAAGGGAAAGCCTATATTAAATATTCATGGATGGGGACCAGACCATCGCATGATGGTAGGTGCATATGAGCCAATTTTTAAAGGAGTAAAAGGTTATCGTAGAATTTATTTAGATTTGCCCGGTTTTGGACAAACACCTATCGAGCCATGGGTTAAAAACACAGATGATATGCTTGATATAGTTTGCGAATTTATTAACGCCGTTATTGGGCAAGAAAGTTTTTTGTTAACTGGTTGTTCATATGGGGGCTATATATCTTTAGGGTTACTGCATAAAATGGGCGAAAGAGTAGATGGTGTGCTGCTTGATGTTCCGATGGTATCTTGTGAAATAGACAGCTTGCCAGAAAGGCAAATAATATGGCAATCAGAGTTTTTTGATTCAGTAGAAAAAAATTCTGTATTAGAAAGTTATTTGAGTATGGCAGTTATTGCCACTCCGAAAGAGTATGAAAAATGGCAAACTCAAATACAACTGGGGTTAGATGCAAGAACTCTTGGAACACGTTCAACAATGGATTTTGATTACAGAAAAGATATGGAAGAAGCTATCGGAAAATTAACATTCAAAAAACCTGCCTGCATTTTAACAGGGCGACAAGACCATACAACGGGCTATAACTTACCTTATAAACTACTTGAAAGGTTTCCAAGGGCAACATATGCAGTTTTAGATGGTGCTGGGCATCTTTTGTATATGGAAAAAGAATCTCTTTTTCAGAAAATGGTTGAGGATTGGATTGAGAGAGTTGAGTTAAATCTATCAAATATATAACTATCAAAAATAGATGCTAAAAGTTTAGTATATTGCTGTATGCTAAACTTTTTTATTTATTGAGTTTTACAATAAATCATGATATAATTATTTAGAGATATACACTCATTAAATTAGATTGGGGGAAATATATGATTCTATTATGTTACTCTAAATGAACAACTTGTAAAAAAGCCAAGGCTTGGCTAGATTTAAAAGGTATTACTTATTCATCAAGAGAAATAAAAACAGAAAACCCAACTTACGAAGAGCTAGAAGAATGGCATAAAATAAGTCAAAAGCCACTTAAAAGCTTTTTTAATACAAGCGGAAATCTTTATAAAGAGCTAGGGCTTAAAGATAAATTGCCAAATATGAGCGATAGTGAGCAAATTAAGCTTTTAGCAACTGATGGTATGCTTGTAAAGCGTCCTTTCTTTGTTTCTGATAATTTTGTTTTAACAGGGTTTAAAGAAACAGAATGGGCGGAAAAACTTAGTATTAAGGAGAATGATTAAAGTGGATAAAAATAAATCAATAGAAATGATTAGAACTTTGTCAAATGCAAATGGGGTTGCAGGCTTTGAAGATGCAGCTGTTTTAGAAATTAGAAAATACTTAGACAAAGACATGCAAGTTACAGAAGACAGAATGAGAAACCTTTATGTAAATCGCACAGAAAACCGTAAAAAGCCTGTTGTTATGCTTGATGCTCATAGCGATGAAGTTGGATTTATGGTTCAATCAATTAACCCTAACGGAACGTTAAATTTTGTTACTATAGGCGGTTGGGTTGCTTCGAGTGTTGCGGCTTCTAAAGTTAGAGTGTTAAATGCAGATGGTGAGTATGTTGCTGGCATTGTTGCTTCTAAGCCTCCTCATTTCATGTCTGAAGCGGATAGAGCAAAAGGGCCTGATATTTCTTCTATGGTTATTGATGTTGGTGCGAGAAGCTTAGATGAAGTTGTGAACGATTTTAAAATAAGAGTTGCTGCTCCTGTTGTGCCTGATGCAGAGTTTTCTTACAATGAAGAGAAAGATTTAATGCTTGGAAAAGCGTTCGACTGCCGCCTTGGCTGTGCAGCTATGATTGATACTTTTGAAGCTCTTAAAGGCGAAAATCTTGACGTACATCTTACTGGAGTTTTCTCAGTTCAAGAAGAAGTTGGCATTAGAGGTGCACAAGTTGCAGTGCAAACGGTAGAGCCAGATATTGCAATACTTTTTGAAGGTTGCCCTGCTGATGATACAACTCTTCCAGCACACTTAGTTCAAACTGGCATGAAAAAAGGCCCAATGCTTAGACATATTGACATGAGCATGATTACAAACCCACGCTGGCAAAGATATGCTCTTGATTTGGCTAAAAAGCATGATATTCCTGTGCAAGAAGCAGTTAGAACGGGCGGCGGCACAAATGGTAGGGCTATCCATTTAAACAAACATGGCGTTCCAACTATCGTAATTGGCTTGCCTGTTAGATATATTCACGCACACTATGGTTTTGCGGCTTACGAAGATTATCAAAATGCGGTGAAATTAGCGGTTGAAATTATTAAAACTCTTAACGAAGAAATTATTTATTCTTTCTAAATTATATCCATTCAACTAATGCTTGAGTCTGTATTTTTACGTACTCAAGCATTAATTGTTAGAATTTTTGCAAGTTCTTTGGTATCATTGTTTTATAAAGCTTTATACAATTTACCATAAAATTTGAAAAGGATGATTTACATGATGAGTTTTAATATGCACAACATTGGAAGAAAGATTTCAGAATTTAGAAAAGCTAAAAACATGACGCAAATGGAGCTTGCAGACCAAATGAACATAAGCTTTCAAGCAGTTTCTAATTGGGAGAGAGGCAACTCTATGCCTGATATTTCTAAACTACCAGAACTAGCCGAACTTTTTGGCATTACAATTGACGAGCTGCTTGGCGAAAAATCGGCAAAACTTTATAAGTCTGTGCAGAATAATACTGTTACGAAAGAAGAATTTGAGGAAGTTGCTCCTCTTTTAAAGCCTGAAAAGGTTTCAGAAATTTTTGAAAACTTTAAAGAAGAATTGAATTTTAAGGATATTCATAATATTTTGCCATTTTTAAATCAAGACGCTCTTGACAAGCTTGCATCAAAATCAATGACGAGTGAAAATTTTGAAGATTTATCTGAACTTGCTCCATTTTTAGGTAGAAAAGTTGTTGGGGATATAGCTTGGAAATTATATGAAGAACATGGCGTTAACGCCATTGATGAATTAACACCTTTTATTCCGAAAGAAATTTTATATGCCCTTACAGAGCTAGAATTTAACAAGAATGGGCTTGAAGGTATTGAGTATTTTGCAGCATTTCTTGATAGTGCATTTTTAACAAATCTCGCCTTTCGCTCTATAGAAGAGCATGGGTTTAAGTCGATTGAACCAATTGCACCGTTTCTTGATAGCGATTTATTGTCTGAATACGTATTAAATTCATTTCCTAAGTAAAAAAATAAGGCGTGTTTGCTATAAAAGCAGAACACGCCTTATTTTATTCTTTCATATATTCTAGCATTTTCTCTATTGAGCTTCGCATATCATCACGCCCTGCAAGATACGCTGTAAATAGCTTTCGTGCATCTTTTTCGGCTCTGCCAACGCCCAAAGGCTTGGTTGGCCTTATAACAAAAATTTTGCCTTGCTTTTCGAGTTCGGCAATTTCTTCGGCAAGTTTATTATAATTTTTTGGAACATCTATAAGCTTTTTAATAAGCTCTGGGTATTTTTTATAACACCTCTTAAAAACGAACTTCATGAGCGTTGATGTATCTTTTTTACGATATTCAAGATTGCGTGTTAAAACAACAACATGTTTTTTGTGGCCATCTTCAATCGATTTATGTATAGCAACAGGCATTGAAACACCGCCGTCGATGCACTCATAGCCATCTATTTCTACAATTTTTGATAAAAGAGGAAGGCTAGATGATGCAGTTAATGCCTTAGCAATTTCATCATAATCATTTTTTTGAAAATATACAGGTTTTCCTGTTTTACAATTTGTAGCAGTGACAATAAAATTCTGTTTAGTATTTTTTAGTAAGCCTGTATCAAACGGATACAAATCGTTAACAGGTGAATGAAACATATAGTCAAAATTAAAAATACTCCCCCTGCTTTTAATATATTGTCGTATACTGTAATATTTATAATCATTAGAGTGAAGTATATTAATGCGTGCAGAACGACCGATATGTTTCCCTATATAATTTGTAGCAACCAAAGCTCCTGCTGATGAGCCATAAACATGCGAAAACTCGATATTATTTTCAAGCAATACATCTAAAATGCCAGCAGCGTATAAACTACGCATACCACCGCCCTCTAAAACAATTGCCCCTTGAAGCATTTTATTCGTCCCTTTCTAATATTTTTGTTTAAATTATATATTTCTGATTATCATTAAAGTTGTAACGAAATTAAAGGTACTTTGTTGCAACTCTAATAACAAACTAGCGACGAAGTCGCAAAAACCGCAAAAATCCTGATTTTAGCGAAAAGTGGGAGGTGAAGACAAGCGGGATTTATTCCCGCACAGGCTGAGTCACCACTTTATCTTTGTGCAGCATAAGTAAGCTTTGGCACAATTTGTTGTTTTCTTGAAACAACACCCTCTAGAAACACCGAACGTTGCCCTAATTCAAGACCAAAAGCGGTATATGCTAAATCTTTAGCTCTTCCTGATACTAAAAGCTGCGTACCACATTCTACTACATCGGTAATCATTAAAATATATAAATCGCAGTTGCTTTCGGCAACAAATTCGTCCATTGCTTTTTCAAGCTCGTCGCCCATT
>WQZK01000155.1 GCA_009780765.1 Defluviitaleaceae bacterium | reverse complement strand
TAAAATACGGTTTTTAATACTTTCGTTAAATTCTTCTTGCGAAGAGATGGCTTTGCCTAAAATCCTTGTAGGCTCGTCAAAATAAATAAACGAATTTTGGTCTAAATAATCAACCAGCGTTTCGCTATTTTCATAAAAATATTTAGTAAATTTTTCAACCCCCAAAACACGTTTTTCGGTTTTTAAACGCTCGCAAGATTCTAAAATTTCTGATTTTAGCTTGCTTGCCTTTTCGTAAAGTCCTTTTTTTTCTAGGTTTTTGTGGGTTTTGTCAAACTCTTCTTCGATTAAGGTTATAGCTTGTTGCAATTCCTCATCGCCGTAAACCAGCTCACGCATTGGAAAAATTTTAATTTCTTCTAACTTGTCAAACGAACGTTGCGTAATTAAATCTAACTGGCGGATGCTATCAACTTCGTCACCAAAAAACTCTATACGAACAGCTTGCGAGCCAATGATGGTACACAAATCAATAATTCCACCACGCAAAGAAAACTGCCCCGGTGCTTCAACCGTTGAAACCCTCTCATAACCTAGGAAAATAAATTTTTCGGCGAGCTCTGAAAGATTATATTCTTCGCCCACATTAAGCGTGATTATTGATTTTTCGAAATTTTTCCTAGGTGTTAGCCTATCAAAAAGTGCCTCAATGCTAAGAACTACAATCGGTTTTTCGCCGTTTAAAACTGAGTTAAGTGCTGCAAAACGTGTCTTTGTGATGTCTATACTTCTAACATCGGCCGAGTAAAAAATAATATCTTTTGCAGGATAAAAAAGAATTTCACGATTCTTTATAAAAAACTGCAAATCTGCAACAATTTCTTTGGCTTTAAGCTCGGAGCTGGTTATGACGAGGCTTGTTTTTGCATGATTTTCTAATAAACTGGCGATTAAATGTGTTTTAACCGCATCAATAACGCCTGTGGCTAAAACAGGCGAAGAATTTTTGCTTATATTATCAACAATTTTTTTAAAGCTGTTGTGTGAGTCTAATGTGTTTAAAATAAAATTATTCAACGTCTTCCACCTCTTTTGGGTTTGGGAGCTTTTTGTTAAACTTATTCATGGCGTTGTTTACAGAATCGGTAAATATGATGTGAATCGCATCGGTCGCTTTTGTAACGCCTAAAACCATATCATCATGCTCATTTTTGTTAAACTTAGACAAAACATAATCAGAAAGCACCATTCTTGCAGGTTTTTCGCCAATACCAACTCTAATACGCACAAACTCATCTGTTTCAAGATGATAAATTATGTTTTTCATGCCATTTTGACCGCCAGCACTGCCTTTTAGACGGATTCTAATATCGCCAACGGGCAGAGCTACCTCGTCATAAACAACAATTAAATCTTCTGGCGAAAGTTTGTAAAATTTCATGATGTCGCGGACAGCTTCGCCGCTAAGGTTCATATATGTTTGTGGCTTTAAAAGAATAACTTTTTGCCCTGCAATAAGCCCTTCTCCAATATGCGAACGAAATTTAGCCTTGTTTATATTAATATTATAATCAAAGCTAAGTTTATTTATTACCTCAAAGCCTATGTTATGCCTTGTGTTTTTATAATTTTTTTCAGGGTTACCAAGCCCTACGATTAGTTTCATTTTTTGCCACCTCTTATTTTATTGATTAGCACCAACACAACAAATTTTGGCAAATTTAACATTCTAAAAAATCTAGATGGTTGTTTTAATAGCCTGTAAAACCATTCAAGCCCTAATTTTTGAAATATTTTTGGGGCACGTTTAACCGCTCCCGCCAAAACATCAATAGTGCCACCGCAGCCGATTAAAAGCTTAACAGATAACTCGCCCTTATGCTTATAAATCCACTTTTCTTGGCGAGGCACACCAAGCCCGACAAGCAAGATGTCGGGCTTTTTTTGTTTCAATTCTTCAATTATTTTTAACTCTTCGGCTTGGTCAAAATATCCATCATGAGTGCCAACGATTTTAATATTTTGGTATTTTTTTTCGCATTTTCTCTTTGCCTCTTCGGCAATGCCTTTGCCAGCACCTAGAAAATACGCTGTATACTCGGTATTCTTGATAAAATTAAGCAGCGACTCTACCAAATCACAACCTGCAACACGCTCCGAAATTTTAACTTTGTTAAATTTAGAAGCAATTACAACGCCAATTCCATCAGGCACAACAAGCTCTGCATTTTTCATAATTTCCATAAGCTCGGCATCTTTAGTGGCTTTGATAATAACTTCGGGGTTTGGCGTTATCACCATGTTGTAACCTTTTTCGCCCTGTATAAACTCTTTACAGATGCCAAATGCCTCTTCACGTGTGTAAGTGTCTACAGGAACGCCTAAAATAGTGGTTTTATTCTTCTTCGTCATACTCTTCGTACTCGTATTCTTCTTCACCGTTATCAAAATCTTCTTCGTCAAACATAGAGTAGAAAACTTCAGAAACCATGTCAAACTCTTCATCTGTTTCTATGTTTTCGAGAGAAATTTCTTCGCCATTTTCTTTATAGCTGTAAATTAAAACTTCGTCTTCTTCAAGTGGCAAAAGTGCGATGTATTCTTTTTCTTCTACCTCAAATATGCCTAAAATATTACATTTAACTTCTTCACCATCATCAAGCGTTAGGGTGATTATTTCGTCTTGTTCTTCGTTTTCTTCTAAGATTGGTTTTATATCTGCCATGTTGGTCTCCTTTTGTAACTGTATTTACTGCTACGCACAGTATATCACAAATAAAATTAATATTCAAGTTGATTTTTGCGTGGTTAAGGTGTATAATTAGTGTAACTATTTGTCGAATATTTGTATTAAAAGGAGAACCATATGAAACTAACCCCCATGATGCAACAATTCAATGAGATTAAGGTAAAATATACAGATTGCATACTCTTTTACAGGCTGGGCGATTTTTACGAAATGTTTTTTGATGATGCACTTCTAGCCTCTAAAGAGCTTGAAATAACGCTAACTGGGCGTGATTGCGGCATGGAGGAGCGTGCACCTATGTGCGGTGTGCCGTTTCACTCGGCAGATTCTTATATAGCAAGGCTTGTTGAAAAGGGGTACAAGGTTGCAATTTGCGAGCAGGTGGAAGATGCCAAAGAAGCAAAAGGGCTTGTTAAGCGCGATGTTGTGCGGGTTATAACAAAGGGAACAGTTACCGACAATAAAAGTTTAGACGAGCGGAAAAACAACTTCATAATGTGTATATACGAGGGCAAAAAAGGCTATGGCGTTTCTGTTGCAGATGTTACAACGGGCGGCTTTTTTACAACAAGCTTTCATAAAGACGAAGACAAAAGCGTGATAGATGAAATTGCAAAATACAACCCATCCGAAATAATCGTAAACGAAGAATTTATAAATAAAGATGTGATAAGAAATATTTTTGATATAAAGCCGCATACCCACTCTTCTTTTAGCTTTGAGTATGCAAATGCGTTAAAGCTTTTATGTGAGCATTTTAAGGTTAAAAATCTATCTGGCTTTGGTATTTCTCAGGACGAGTTGGCGGTTGGCTCGGCTGGGGCATTACTCAACTATTTATACGAAACGCAGATGAACGATTTATCACATATAAGCTCCATCAAAAACTATGCACTTAACGAGTTTATGTTTTTAGATATTTCTTCGAGGCGAAATTTGGAGCTTTGCGAAACTATACGTGAGCGTAGCAAAAAGGGGTCGCTTCTTTCCGTTCTCGATAAAACCAAAACTTCTATGGGTGCAAGGCAACTAAGAAGATGGCTAGAGCAGCCGCTTTTAAACATTTCAGAAATTAATAAAAGGCTTGACGCTGTAGCGGAATATAAAAACGACACGCTTTTGCGTGAAGAAATAAAAGAGCTTCTAGGCGGAGTTTATGACATAGAAAGGCTAACGGGGCGAATTGTTTACAATCAGGCAAATTGCCGCGATTTTATTTCGCTGAAGAAGTCTATTGAGCATTTTCCAAGAATCAAAAATATGCTTAGTAGCCTAGAAGCGGGACTTAACAAAGAT
This sequence comes from Defluviitaleaceae bacterium, assembly GCA_009780765.1. Lineage (GTDB taxonomy): Bacteria > Bacillota > Clostridia > Lachnospirales > UBA5962 > WQZK01. The sequence goes on along the minus strand of WQZK01000155.1, from coordinate 974 downwards.
TTATATTTAGACCTAGATACGCTTGAAGATATTTTTACACTTTTAGATACAACAATTGCAGAAGAACCGCCGATAAGCCTTAGAGAAGGTGGGTTTATTAAGGATGGCTTTAACGAAGAGCTAGACCGCTACCGCTTTGTAAAAAACAAGGCAAAGGATTTACTTGACGAGCTTGAAGAACGTGAAAAAACAGCAACTGGCATCAAAAACCTAAAAATTAAGTATAACAAGGTTTTTGGCTTTCATTTAGAGGTTACAAATTCGTATTCGCATATGGTACCCGAGCGGTATATAAGGCGCCAAACCCTTGCAAATGCTGAAAGGTATATAACCACCGAGCTTAAAGAGCTTGAGGACGAAATTTTATTAGCCGATGAAAAAATTAACAAAATTGAATATGATTTATTTACAGAAATACGAAACACCTTGGCACAGGAAATTTCACGCATACAAAAATCGGCTGGGGCGGTTTCTATATTGGATGTTTTGCAGTCTTTGGGTGATGTAGCAGATAGTAATAGATATTCAAAACCTATTATGAATAATGAGGGCGGAATTAACATAAAAGGCGGTAGGCACCCTGTTGTAGAGCGGTTATCAAAAGAGCAGTTTATTGAAAATGATACGTTTTTAGATTTAAACGATAATCGCCTCGCTATAATAACTGGGCCAAACATGGCAGGAAAATCGACTTATATGAGGCAGGTAGCCCTAATTGTTTTAATGGCTCAAATTGGTTCTTTTGTGCCTGCAAATTCGGCTGAAATTGGGGCTTGTGATAGGATTTTTACAAGAGTAGGAGCTTCTGATGATTTAGCAACAGGGCAAAGTACGTTTATGGTTGAAATGTCGGAAGTGGCAAACATTTTAAATAATGCAACGAAAAATAGTTTACTTATTCTTGATGAAATTGGCAGAGGTACAAGCACATACGATGGGCTTTCTATAGCTTGGGCAGTTCTTGAGCATATTGC
>WQZK01000154.1 GCA_009780765.1 Defluviitaleaceae bacterium | reverse complement strand
CATATACTGTTGCCTATTATTAATATTTCTAAAAATATTTGGATGACGGTTAAAATTTTTAGGCGGCATTTCAACACCTCTTCGAAAATTTTGGCAATGCTTAATAACCACATTCACTTTGCATTCCGTTGTCCTTTTGGGCAACGTCAATAAATTATGTTTTGAAAAAATGGTTCATGAATGGTTATTAGCTGTTGCCTTGGTATTGTATACTATTCATATGAACTATTAAACTTGACAAATTAATAAAACATGATATTATATTTGAAGAGGTGTACCTGCTAAACCACCTCTAGCGTAAAATGCTTTTCAATCAGTATCATCCATCCCTGTGGTTTTCCTGCGGAAAACTGGCGTAGCCACTTTCGCAAAGCGAAAGCACTAGGCAAAACGCGAAGCCACTCCAGTGGTTTTCCTTTGGAAAACTGACTCAGTAGTTTTTCTTCGCAAAACCGCTCACATCGTTCGCGTCGGACTTCTTTCCGATACGCAAAGCCACTTTCGCAAAGCGAAAGCACAAGGGCGTTTCGCTGCACTCGGATGACAACTGTTTCAAAGTAATTTTACTATACAAAAATAATAAAACAGGGAGAATTTAATATGAAAAAACTTAAAGAACAATTAACCACCAGAAACATTACCAAAATTGGAGCAACGGCCGCCATTTACTTTGTGCTTACGCTTGCAAACTCTGCACTTTCTTTTGGAGATGTGCAGTTTAGAATTTCAGAAATTTTAAATTTGCTTGCGTTCATCAATCCAATTTATGGCATAGGCGTTGTGATTGGCTGCTTTTTAGCAAACCTAACATCTCCGCTTGGCCTATTAGACCCAATTTTTGGCACGTTCGCAACACTCCTTGCAGTTATCTGCATATCAAAAACAAGAAAATTGCAAATGGCAATGCCAAGAAAGCTATTTATAGCAACATTATGGCCAACAATTTTTAGTGGTCCAATAGTTGGATTTATGCTTTTTTGGGTTTTAGAATTGCCATTCTTCATTTCTACAATGTGGGTTTCTCTAGGTCAGTTTGTTGTTGTTACCCTCGCTGGATACCCAATTTTCAGGATTTTACATAAAAATAAAGCTTTAATCGAAATATTAAAAAAATAATTTCAAAAAATTCCCTCTAATAAACAAAAAATCCATGGATATAATATTTTTGTAACATAATTTTATATTTATTTATTTTTGGAGGTAATTTTACAATGACTAATAGTTATTCAAGCAAAACATCAGTACCAGAGGCAAAAGCAGCGTTAGACGCTTTTAAATATGAAGTTGCAAACGAAATCGGTGTACCTTTAACAAAAGGCTACAATGGTAACTTAACTTCAGCTCAAAACGGTTCTGTAGGCGGTCAAATGGTTAAAAAAATGATCGAAGCTCAAGAAAGAGCAATGGCTAACGGAAGCCATCCTTCTATGCACTAGTTATTAAAATCCTTAGAGTGCCGTAACTCGGCACTCTTTTACATAATGGCAATGGTACTTAACAATGAGGTGATTGTGTGGCAAAAATAATTATGATTCAGGGAACATCGTCAGGCGTTGGCAAATCTATATTATCAACCGCTCTTTGCAGAATTTTTAAAGAAGAGGGCTTTAATGTTGCACCATTTAAAGCACAAAATCTTTCTACTAACTTTCATATGCTTGAAAATGGTGATAAAATGGCCAAATCCCAAGCACTTATGGCGTACGCTTGTGGCACAGAGCCATCTGCATTAATGAATCCCGTTCTTATAATGCCAAAATCTGAGATTATACTTTGCGGGAAGCCAGTAAATATTGGCGACTATGCCAAACTTAAAGAAAAATCTTTTACATATGTTTTAAAAACTTTTGAAGAGCTTAGCAAGAAACATGATATAATAGTAATTGAGGGCGCTGGCAGCCCTGTTGAAATGAACTTGCTAAAAGGTGATATTGTTAATATGAAACTCGCCGAAAGTTTAAATTCACCCGTTATTTTAGTTTCTGATATAACAAGGGGCGGTGTGTTTGCTTCTCTCTACGGCACTATGATGCTTTTTACCAAAAATCAGCAAAATCTTGTTAAAGGAATTGTTGTAAACAAATTTATAGGTGATGTTAAAAGCTTTGAAGATGGTGTTGATATTATCGAAAAGCTTTGCAAAGTGCCTGTTTTAGGCGTTGTTCCTCACACTGATATAAGGCTTGAGGATGAAGATAACCTTGCCGATTTTTCATCTTTACCTAAAATAGAAAATACGACACAAGAGCTTGAAGTTGAATTTAGCAAAATATCGCAACATTTTAGAAAATATTTAGATGTACCAAAAATCGTCAACATACTGAATGGAGAATCATAATGAGCAAAAAATTTGTGGCATCTTATAGTGGCGGAAAAGATAGCGTTTTAGCAATTTATCGTGCAATAAAACAAGGCCACGAGCCGATAGCACTAATTATTACATACAACACAACTAGAAATCGCTCTTATTTTCATGGCATCCCGGAAGATGTTTTAAATAGCGTTTCAAAGTCCTTAGATATACCAATTTGGCTGATAAAAACAAGTGGAGAAGAATATGCACAAAACTTTGAAAAGACGCTAATTAAAGCAAAAGAATTAGGTGCAGAAATGTGCATTTTTGGCGATATTGATATAGAAGGGCATAGAGAATGGTGTACCGCTCGTTGTGAAAACACTGGACTTTCAGCTTTTTTCCCGCTTTGGGGCGAAGAACGCAAAAAACTTGTTTACGAATTTATTGAAACAGGATTTTTAGCAACAATTACTGCTCTTGATACAAGCAGAATGAGCGAAGATTTTATTGGCAATAATCTCACTATAGAAACAGTTGACTTAATCGAAAGCCAAGGCGTTGATATTTGTGGAGAAAATGGAGAATATCACACTTTTGTGCATGATGGGCCTATGTTTAATAAAAAAGTTGAATTCTCTTTTGGAAAAATTTTTAAAGAAGAAAAATACATTTATCTTCCGATTCTTCCTTGACTTTCCCCTTTAATTCATGTATAATCATAAGGATATAGAGAGGAACGATTGGCTAAAATGGACAAAAGAGGGATGCTTGTTATTATCTCAGGGCCTTCGGGTTCTGGCAAGGGTACTGTTGTTAAAGAGCTTTGCAAAAATTCGGATTATTCTTTGTCCGTTTCTATGACGACGAGGGCAATGCGTTTGGGTGAAGTTCACGGAAAAGACTACTTTTTTTGCACAGAAGAAGAGTTTGTTGCTAAAAGAGAAGCTGGCGAGCTTTTAGAACATGCGGTTTTTGTTGGCAATTTATACGGCACATCTAAAGCTTATGTTGAAGAAGAAATTGAAAAAGGCAAAGTTGTTATTTTAGAGATAGATGTTGAAGGTGCCTTACAAGTTAAAGAAAAATTTAACGATGCAGTTTTAATTTTTTTAATGCCTCCAACAATGATACAGTTATGCCACAGGCTTGTAAACAGAAACACCGAAAACAAACTTACGATAGAGCAACGCTTAATAAGGGCAAAAAAAGAAATAAAATACATACCCGAGTATGACTATCTTGTTATAAACGACGAGGTTATAAACGCCGCAAAAAAAATAGAAACTATAGCTTCTGCGGAGTATTTAAAACCTCATAGAAATGAATCAAGTATAGAGAATTTTAAAGGAGATGAATTTGATGTTGCGTCCATCCTACTCAGAGCTTATGAATGATTTAAGTGAAGCAAGTGAAAAAGATATTACAAGCAGGTACTCTATAGTTATTGCTGTTGCTAAAAGGGCAAGACAGATAACTGCTGGCGACAAACCTATGGTTGATGAAAGAGCAGATAAGGCCATTTCAACATCTGTTAAAGAAATGTCTGAAGGTAAGCTTAAAATTGTAGACCTGTAGAAATGACACGGTTTTGCGAAGTTATAATTTCAGTAAAGGCAAAAGAGGTAGACCGTGCCTTTACTTACAAAATTTCTGAAAACGATATAAATAAGGCAAAAATAGGCATGAGGGTTCTTGTGCCTTTTGGTCGTTCAAATAAAAAAACCGAAGGATTTATTATTAACTTATTAGATGAAATCGATTATGAAGAAGAAAAAATTAAAGAAATATCATCTTTTTTAGATGATTTTCCAATGTTTGACGAAAAAACGTTACGCCTAGCCGAATGGATGCAAGAAAAATACTACACAACACTTACTTCTTGCTTAAAAACCATAACTCCGTCGGGAGTTTCTTTAAGAACCGAGTATGTTTACTCTGTTTTAGAGTTTTCGGGAGCTTTAACAAAAACTCAAAAAGAAATATATTCTTACATAGAAGATTTAGAAAGATCCGCAACGCTACGAGAACTCATAGAAGTTTTTGGCGAAAATATATCAACAAGCCTTACCAACATGGCTAAAATGGGAGCTTTGTGCAAAGAAGAATTAACAGAAAATAAAGATTATATAAAAATGCAGACTATTGTTTCGCTTAATTTCAACATGCCTGTTGGTGATTTAAAAGGCAAACAACTAGATGTTGTTAGTTTTTTGGAAGAGAATGGCGACACTGTTCTTAACGAACTAAAGAAAAGCTTAGAAATTACCGATTCACCCATAAAAACTTTAGAGAAAAAAGGCATTGTAGAAATAAATTCAATTGAAGTTAGACGAAATACAGTCAATAATTCACCACTTGAAATCAGTAAAGTTCCTACGCTTAACGAAGAACAAGATTTTGCGGTTTCTAAAACCATAGAATTTATGAACTCTGGAGATTTACGCCCCATTCTCATAAAAGGCGTTACAGGTTCTGGCAAAACCGAGGTTTATTTAAGGCTTATAGAGGAAACGCTTAATAGGGGCAAATCGGCAATTGTTTTGGTTCCTGAAATATCGCTAACGCCACAAACGGTAAACCGCTTCACGACGAGGTTTCCAGAAAAAGTTACACTCACCCACTCTCGTCTTTCGTATGCCGAACGGTTCGACCAATGGAAAAATGCCAAAGAAGGCAAAGTTTCTGTTATG
>WQZK01000153.1 GCA_009780765.1 Defluviitaleaceae bacterium | reverse complement strand
AGCTACATTTGGGCTGAGTCTGGCAGTCAAAGGTATGATAGGTGCGGCTGGGGGGCTAGCAAAACTAATAGGTAAAGCACTAGGAAAGAAAGCTAAAGCACTGCCGAATACTGCTGGGAATAATGATGGTTTGGGTAAGTTGGATTATTATAGTATTGTTAATAGGAAAGGAGAAAATGCTTGGGACCATGTTATGACACACGAAAAGCCTACTACGAACCCCAATAAAAAAATGCATACTGTATTTAGAAAACATCCAATAAGAGCTACAAATGCAGCTTGGAAAAAACGAAGTATGATACCGCCAGCTAATGGTGAGTATGTAATACCAACTATAGGGGCAGGAACGCTAGGCGAAAACGCTATCAAAATTGTAGTAATACCTAATACAAATAAATTAGTTACGGCATACCCTGTTTTTATAGGGGGTTAAAAAGGAGAGAAATAAATGAATAATCAAGAATACTGTGTAAAAGTTTGCCCTAATTGTGATGGGAATGGCAATCTGCTAATTGTTAGAAACAGAGAAAGGCATGATGATATTAGAATATCTTGTGATGAATGTATGTCTGAATGGAGCCACCCTGAAATTTCAAATGCTAATAGATTAAATACTCAATATTTTACACGAGCAGACTATGATGCAGGAAGAGGTATTGAAGATGCCACCCTAGAAGATATAGAGAAAAAGGGTTGGTTAGAATATATTTATGTCTTTGAAGATAGTAAATGGCGTAAATATACAGACAAATCAATAGTTCTTTTTTAGTTTGCTCATATCAAGAATAAACTCGCTACACAATCAGTAGTAGGGGCGGTTATTAACCGCTCGCCTAATACCTAATAAAAAATGCAATAGCAACACAATTGCCATTGCATTTTTATATGTAATTTACCCGAACAAATCCTAGTGCGAGCTTGTATTTAAATAGGATATCGTTATACAACTCATTCAAGCATATGTTGTTATCAATATATGGTCGAGATGACAGGATTTGAACCTGCGGCCCCTACCTCCCTAAGGTAGTGCGCTACCAAGCTGCGCTACATCTCGATACTTTTTTGAGCAACTTAAATATTATATTATACTATGTTTTAACTGTCAAATAAGAAAAATATATAAATATACAAAATCATAAAAGTTTTATGGTGTTTTGTTTTAGAATCGTCTGAACATTTGATTTATAAAATTCATATATTGTTAAGATGATAAAATCTGATACTAATAATAACTATCCATTTGAGTTAACTCCATTGCCTTATGCATATAATGCTTTAGAGCCCTATATAGATGAGAAAACGATGGAACTACATCACGACAAACATCTGCAAACCTACATAACTAATTTAAATGTTACGCTTAAAGATTATCCCGAATTACATAGCTGGAGTCTAGAGCAATTGCTATATTACTCTAACTTGCTACCAAGTGAGATTCGAACAGCAGTGGTTAATAATGGCGGCGGAGTATATAATCACAATTTATTTTTTGCGAACTTAACAAATAAGCAAACTAAAGATGTTCCTACTGGCATTTTACTACAAGCTATCAACGCTGATTTTGGAAGTTGGGAAGATTTTAAAAAGGAATTTAAAAGGCATTGCTTAAGTGTATTTGGGTCAGGCTACACTTGGCTTGCTGCTTGCTCAAACGGTAAGGTACATATAGTAAATACTCAAAATCAGGATACGGTTTTACCGTTTAATCTTTATCCGATTATGCTTATAGATGTATGGGAGCATGCTTATTACTTAAAACACTATAATGTGCGTGCAGATTATATCGATGCTTGGTTTAATGTAGTTAATATATTGAAAGCGGAGGAAAATTATAATCGGGTAAAGCTATAAGAATAAAATAATTTCTTTATAGAAATTGACTTTTAATAAATGTAATGTTACTCTTTTAATTGTTAGGAGTAATAATATTGAAATTCACTAAAGAACAAATTGATATAACGGTTGAAAATGTTTAAAGAGTTTTATGAAGAAGTTAAAAAAGTGCCGTACGGAAAGGTAACAACTTACGGAAGGATAGCGTGTTTGGCAGGGTTCCCACGCTGTGCTAAGTTTGTCGGTTGGGCATTACATACTAATCCAGATCCCCAAAATATTCCTTGTCACCGTGTTGTAAAAAAAGACGGTTCGCTAAGCGAAGTATTTGCTTTTGGTGGAATTTCAACGCACGCAGAACTCCTTAAAAACGAGGGTGTTGAAATTGATGAAGAAAAGCAGAAAGTTAAAAATCTTGAAAAATATCTCTATCCTTAGTACGATGGATCTTGAAAAGTGAAGAAAAAATAGATAAATCTGGAAGGAAACAACATAGATTATAGCAAAAAAGACGATTTATAATCGTCTTTTTTTAATTTGCCTTTCATTAGGCAGAATTTGAATGGCAGTAATGAATTAAAAGTAATATGCTGTCAGAATTTTTTATTTGCGACTAAACAAAAAGTAAGTTGTCTTGAATTCTGTTATTTTTGATACAATCCGATATGGCAACAAGCAAATAAATCAAGATTCAATCAAATTTTATATCCTAAATAATACTTTTATAGATTGAATGAAAAGCAAGGGATTTTGCTTAATATTATTATATTTGATATTATGCCATAAAAAACTATAAATAATTAAGTTTTTTGTTTGCTTTTATATACTAAACACTATATAATTTAACAGTGTGTTCATAAGTATCGATTTATTTTTCAGATATTTTTCAAGAAAAATGAGACATACTATTAAATGAAACATACTATTATTATATATTAGGAAAACAATTATGAATAAAAAATTAGCAAATATTGGATGCAGAATAGGTTTCATAACTTTTATTTTGTGCATGATAATCTTAGTCGCAGGTGTTCAATGGGGAGCAGCAAGCGAGAGAAGACAAACGGTGCAGTCTTTTTCGGATAATCCTGTTATAACACAAACTAATCCGCTTTTTATGCGTAATGGAACACGCAATTCTGAGCTTATAAATCAATTAGTTTATTTATCGCAAAATGCCGAGCGCAGTTTGCCAAATCTTCAATCAGGACATCTCGGAGTATCGGGAATAGAGGTTTCAGATGCGAGGCATATTAGAGAATTCAATGGTGGTGAATTGCCTGATATTTTTTTATTTGAGCCCCATGGGACTTTTTCTAGCATCGGAACACCTCCAGGCGGAATGGTCAATGATCAGACTAGGGATAATTTCACTCATTCTCGATGGAGGCTTGTTTATATAACTCACCCCGATGATGGTAGTGATCCGGTTTTTACTTTCAAAATGGCAGATGCATTTCGAAATAATCGTATGCATTCGGTAAGTACAGATGGTTGGATAAATAATATAGGTTACGAAAATTCTGATTTGCGGCTAAATCTTATTGAAGAATTTGATAATGTGCTTGATCTTTTTTATAACGCAACGGAACTTCGTTCTAACTTTGTTGCACCTAGAGATCTTCCGGGAGGCTGGCAAAATGCTCAACCTAATATAGGCAATACGGTTAATCAATCAATAGTGGGCGATGCGTTAGATGATTTAATTTGGTTGCCTTCGGCATATGAAGTTGCTGGTAGTAGTGGTCAAGATTTATGGCGTTTATCACGAGAAGAGCGTTCGCACGAAGGGTTCTCGTCTTGGGCATGGCTTCGTAGTGGTCATGGAACATCACCTTATAATAGAGTTCGCCTAATTGAGGCACTTGGAACAGCCATGCGGAATGATAGCGAATTTCCAACAACTTCTCAGGCCGTGGTACCCGCAATTCATTTAAGTTTTAGTAATTATGTATTTGTAGATGCCGGTTTTACAGATCAGTCTTCAGTATCTGCAGCTGTTAGTATAGGACAAGAAAATCCTAGACCTCAATCAAGGTTTGCTATTGAAAGGTATACGGGCGAGGAAACTATTATTTTTGATGCAGGTGAATTCAATACTATACAAAATTTAACACTTAGATATGGAGTAAATGAAATCTCTATTATTCCAACCGATACCCAAGTTGAATTTAATGAGTCCTTTGGAACTATTCTTGTATGGTATAGTGAAAATGGTAGGGTTGTAAATTTACGCATATCTGGAGCAAGCCAAACATTTAGGGCAACTGCACATGCAACAAATAATTGGGAAATTACTCGTGTCTATGGTTGGCCAACAGGGTTTGGATTAAGTGCAAGTCCTCAAGATTCAACCATTATTGCAAACAATAGTTTTGTAACTGCTATAGAAGCACCTATCGCTTCGCCTAATGGACATCATTTTTATGGTTGGTGGACAAATAACGGAACAAGCGGTAATTGGGGGAATTTAGTTGATGTAAACACAGCGGTTGCGAATATAGGCAATTTAGAAACAGTTGAACAAATAGAAACTCTATATGCAAGATGGACACAAAATACAGCAGCAGTTGAGCGTATTCATTATGATAATTCTATAGAGAGTTTAGGAGTTCAAGTTGTATGGCTTGCAGGTGTTGTTATGGAGCCGGTATTGTCAAGCCATTTGCCAGCAGATGAGAATTTAGTTTTTGGGGGTTGGTGGTCACAAAATGGTGCAGGCGGCGATTGGGGGCAGCGTATTACAGCAAACACTTTCATTACAGAAGCACAAAACGGCACAACAATCCAAATCTTTGCTAGATGGCAATTATATGTACCAAGACCTGTTCTTGATGAATTTAATTTGTCAACTAGACGCATCTCATGGGAAAGCAATATTAGCGGAGCGTCGTTTGTTGTATCCGTAAATGGTGAGGCATATCAGGAGCAAGCTGAAGATTACTTTAATTTTGCACACTTTACACAAGGCACTCATACAATCTCGATTAGAACAGTAAGTGCCGGATATGAATCCGATACACTATTTGTTACTGTGGTAATTCCGCACACTCCAACCTTTACTGAGGTATGGACCGGCTACGACACTAACGAGCCTCGTCCGGCAATCGGCGACACCATAATGGACGGCGTTTACGAGTACGAGTTAGTAAGATGGGATAGCGTTTT
>WQZK01000152.1 GCA_009780765.1 Defluviitaleaceae bacterium | reverse complement strand
ATGCTATAATTCTTGGTTCACCAATATACTTTTGGGATGTTACAGGTGAAATGCGTTCATTTTTAGAAAGGCTGATGTTCCCTGTTTTAACGTATACAGAAGGATTTAAAGGCTTGCTTTTAAGAAAAATTCCTATAGGAATTATATACACCATGAATGTTACAGAAGAATTTATGCAAGAAACGAGCTACAAAAGTTTGTTTGAGCCAACAGAAGCCGTGCTTGAAAGGTTGTTTGGTTACTGTAAAACTATGAGTTCGTATAACACCGTGCAATTTGACGATTATTCTAAATATCTCTGCACAGTGTTTGACGAGGCAGAAAAACAAAAATGGCAAAACGAGCAGTTCCCTACTGATTGCAAAAACGCCTTTAATCTAGGCATCAATTTGTTAGAGAATTAAGAATACGAATATTTCTTTCAGAAATATTCGTATTGGGCGGGGGCTTCTTTGCCTTTAATAAATAAAAATGGCTATAAATGCAACACAAAACAAATTGACATAAGCCCTTTTATGAGGTATAATAAGGGTTATTAGATTTTGAAATAAGGAGATTTTAAACATAATGACAGCAAAAAAAACAGTTTTAACATATGATGGACTTAAAAAATTAGAAGCCGAATTGCAAGAATTAAAAATCGTTAGGCGTAAAGATGTTGCCGAAAAGATCAAAGAAGCAAGAGGTCAGGGCGACCTTTCAGAAAATGCCGAGTACGATGCAGCTAAAGAAGAGCAAGCAGAGATTGAGGCTAGAATTATCAATATTGAGAACATGCTTAGAAACGTTCAGATAATAGATGAAGACGAAATTTGCACAGATGTTATCAACATCGGCAACAAGGTTAAGCTATTCGACGAAGAATTTAACGAAGAGATTGAGTACGTTATCGTAGGCTCTACAGAAGCAAACCCAATAAACGGCACAATTTCTAACGAATCACCCATCGGCGTGGCACTTCTTGGCAAGGCCGTTGGCGAAAGAATAGAAGTTATTGCTCCAGATGGTAGCATGTTCTACAAGATATTAGAAATAGGTAAAAATTAGTCGATTAAAACACAAAATCTTATGCCGTTGCCCTTCAGGACAACGTTAATGAGCTATTCGACGAAGAATTTAACGAAGAGATTGAGTACGTTATCGTAGGCTCTACAGAAGCAAATCCAATAAACGGCACAATTTCTAATGAATCATCCATCGGCGTGGCACTTCTTGGTAAAGCCGTTGGCGAAAGAATAGAAGTTATTGCTCCAGATGGTAGCATGTTCTACAAGATATTAGAAATAGGTAAAAATTAGGAGCTGATTACATGAACACAGATGAAAACTTAACCACAAACACCAATGTGGAAGAAACACAAGATTTAAATGAGCTGTTAAAAATTAGGCGTGAAAAGCTTGCAAAACTTCAAGAAGATGGAAAAGATCCCTTTCAAATAGTTAAATATGATGTTGATACTTATTCTTCACAAATCACAAATAATTTTGAAGAGCTAGAGGGTCAAACCGTTACAGTTGCAGGCCGTATGATGACAAAAAGACTCATGGGCAAGGCGAGTTTTTGTGATGTTTTGGATAGAGATGGCCGCATACAGGTATACGTTAGACAAAACGAGCTTTCAGAAGAAATTTACGAAGAGTTTAAAAAATGGGATATTGGCGACATAATCGGCGTTAAAGGCATAGTTTTTAAAACGCAGAAAGAAGAAATTTCGGTTAGAGCAACCGAGATTGTTCTCTTAACAAAAAGCCTGCAAATTTTGCCTGAAAAATTTCATGGCCTTAAAGATAAAGAACTTAGGTACAGGCACAGATACGTTGATTTAATTGTTAACCCCGAAGTTAAGGAAACATTTAAAAAACGTACAGCAATTATTAAAAGCATTAGAAATTTCTTAGATGAGCGTGATTATTTGGAGGTTGAAACGCCAATTCTTCAAACAATTGCAGGCGGTGCAGCAGCAAGGCCTTTTCAAACGCATCACAACACTCTAAATATTGATATGTATTTAAGAATTGCGTTAGAGCTACCGCTAAAACGCCTTATTGTTGGCGGGTTTGATAGGGTTTACGAACTTTCTCGCAACTTTAGAAACGAGGGCATGAGCTACAAGCACAACCCAGAATTTACAATGCTTGAACTTTATGAGGCCTACACCGACTACCACGGCATGATGGAACTAACAGAAGCCATGATTAAAAAAGCAGCGTTAGACGTTAACGGCACGCTAAATTTAACATACGGCGAACATGAGGTTGATCTTTCTAAGCCTTTTAGACGTATTTCAATGCTTAATTTAGTTAAAGAACACACAGGCATTGATTTTAACGAAATTAAAGATACAGAAGAGGCAAAAGCCGTTGCAAAAGAGCATCATATAAAGTTTGAAAAATACCACACAAAGGGCAATATCCTAAACGCTTTCTTTGAGGAATTTGTTGAAGATAAGCTTATCGAGCCAACTTTTGTTTTAGATCATCCTATAGAAATTTCGCCATTAACTAAGAAAAAGCCTGAAAATCCTGAATATGTTGAAAGATTCGAGCTGTTTATAACAGGGCGAGAGTTTGCAAACGCCTATTCTGAAATTAATGACCCTATAGACCAAAGAGAACGCTTTATGCACCAAGAATCTCTAAGAGCTGCGGGCGATGATGAGGCGAACCAGATAGACGAAGACTTCTTGCTATCACTAGAATACGGTATGCCTCCAACAGGCGGCATGGGCATTGGTATTGATAGGCTTGTTATGCTACTCACAAATTCGGCTTCGATAAGAGATGTAATACTGTTTCCAACGATGAAGCCAGTTGAGTAAGGCAATTTAACGGAGGACTTCACTCATGAACGAAATTGACAGTTACATCAAAGATTTTCCTGAAAATGTACAAGAGCGATTAAATATAATCCGCAATTTAACAAAAGAATTAGCACCACAGGCAACAGAGCGAATTTGCATGAGAATACCAACTTTCGACTTAAATGGCAAGTGGTTAATACATTTTGCAGGGTTTGAGAAGCACATCGGGTTTTACCCTCAACCAGAAGGCATTAACGCTTTTAAAGACAGGTTAACAGATTATAAGTTTTCGAAAGGCTCGGTGCAATTCCCGCTTGATAAGCCTCTTCCTATTGATTTAATTAGAGAAATTATTGAGTTTAGGGTTAAAGAGCAGTCTTGAAAAATATCACCAATACGTCATTGCGTCCTGAACTTGATTCAGGATCTCATCCGCAATCTCACAATCTTACTTTACAGATGGGATGCCGAATCAAGTTCGGCATGACGGATTATGGAATGCCATTGATCGAAATGCAAGAGCGAATCAATCAAAAAACAACGGTTAATTGCCGTTGTTTTTTGTCGTTTTCATATAACATCTATAGGCTGTGTTGTTCCCATAAATTATTACTGAATACCTAGCCTTTTCAATCTTTTCTATTTGCTCATTCGATAGCTTAAATTTTCTTGGCATATATGCACCGAATATAGGGGCTTTACGAACACCAACGCCCTCAACCCTATCTTCATAAATATAAATTTTTGTTTTGATGATGCAAATGATTCTTATGGTAATTTCAATAAACCCCACAAGTATTAGCACCACGCTAGTATAAATTACTATGTTCGCAAGTACCTCACTTTCAAATCGGCTCATCAGCTTGTAAAAAATCACAAATACTAACATTGTACGAAACATATGTATGCTCATCCAAAAACTTATTGCCAAGCTCTCGCGTCCTTTTCCTGAAACCACTCCACTGCCTTCTTCGAGCTTTATGCTCATTATTTTCTCTTTTGAATATCTTATATTCTTTGTCGCCCCAATTATGTAAGCAATATGAATAGGAAAAAACCACATCGACATAGGCAAATACATGTTATAAGGCTCTATAAACGCCCATATATCTCTGAAAAGTATAAGGTCCTCTAATAAAAAAACTACGCTCAAAGCTATAATGAGGAAACCAAAAACACGCAATACTTTAGAATGAAATTCGTTCTTGTGAAAAATTATACCGGCAGCCCCCGTAATCAGGAGGAGTGCAATGATAGCAAACGCCGAAATAACATCTCTTCCATAAACGGGTGCAAAAATTAAAATCATACGCCCTCTAAGAAGGTCTGCTTGAAGGTATCTAACAATGAAGTTCCAATCACTAAGCATAAAACTTAATGCCCATACACTCCATGCCACATACAATAGCCCCTAAATCAAAAGCCAAATCCGACCTGTAGGTTTTTTATCTTTCATAACTAACTTACCCCTTTTAATGTTTTCACATCTTAGCCGACGAAGTCGCCAAAACTCGCCTAAATCAGGATTTAGGCGAAAAGCAGTAGGCAAGAACAAGCGTGGCTTTGCCGCGTGCAGTTCAAGCCACTGCGTCTTATGTTACCTCACCCTTACGCCTCACAGCAAACACAATAGGCACTATAACAATCGCAACCAAACCAGCTGCCAGCCCGTTATTATAAAGGCTAAGCCCCGCATTCATCTGTGCAAGTTGAACAATAATATTTAAGTGAAGCATTCCTGCTGCAACTCCCCAAATCGGTCCAAGCCTAGAAGGTATTGGTGCAAGAGATGTAACAAGTGTTGTTGCCATAACCGTGCGATTATCCGATAAATCCCAGCCATGAATTAAAACCGCCAAGTTTAAACCAATCATTAACGGAAGCATGTTATAAGGGTTTTTGCCAAGGCATGCAAAGGCAATTATCGTAAAAATTCCGCCAAGAATTGGCCCATTTAACTGCCCACCAAGTGCATACACGGCAGCCACACCAATTATACCAATAACACCTGTGTTTATGTACGTTCTCGGCCCATATTTCATATATTTATCTTCTATTAATTTACAATCTTTTATGTATTCTTTTATGCTAAATTCTTTTAAAAAGCTTTTATCATAACTTAGCCAAAGCCCGCCAATAATGGAAACTAGGCAAAGTGTTAAAATAAATATTAAAGAAATAGTGTTATACTCTGTACTCCAACGTGCTAGT
>WQZK01000151.1 GCA_009780765.1 Defluviitaleaceae bacterium | reverse complement strand
TTGCTTGCTTGCTTGCTTGCTTGCTTGCTTGCTTGCTTGCTTGCTTGCTTGCTTGCTTGCTTGCTTGCTTGCTTGCTTGCTTGCTTGCTTGCTTGCTTGCTTGCTTGCTTGCTTGCTTGGCTATGGCTCACTTCTAAGTTTATCATACTTTATTATACCATTTTTATTTATGTGAGTCAACTATTTTATACAGTTTCCCACACATATATTATATCAAAGCTAAATCATTCTTGCAACTAAAAAAATATAAGTTTTATAAATCCACACAAAAAATCTTAATGTTACAGTTAGGCATTCCACCTCGCCGCAAAAAAGCATAAAAAACCCGCAAGGACATAAAACCTCACGGGCATATCGTTTTTAATCATAAATTAGTGGTCGAGATATTTTACTCTGCGCAACTCAAATGCTGGCATCGTTCCTTCAAGTATGTCAATTACATTCTTTTTTACTTCGGGGTTTTCTATTGACCCCGATACATAAGTTATCGCATTAGTTATTTTATCTATACTTGAACATATAATTTGTTCTGCGTCGCAAGCAACGGCAATATTAGGGTTATGCGTAACAATAATCACTTGCCTGTTCTTTTTTGCCTCTAGAATACACGGAACTAATTTATTGTATACCGATTGATTATCTAAATTATCTTCTGGCTGGTCAATGATTATCGGTTCACTTTTTCTGCTCAACGCCAAATAGAAAACCAACAAGACATTACCTCTTTGTCCGGGCGATAATTCCTCAAGCGTTTTATTCTCCATTTTCAAAGAGAATTTGACACTCAAATATTCTAGTTTAGCAACAAAATTGTAGCAAGCCTCAACATTTGTAAGCAACTTTTCTATTTTATCTTTATCCTCTGAAATGGACGACTGTATTCGCTTCACAAACAACTCAAAGCCTTCCCATGTATTAAAATCACACTCCCTAACTATTTTCTCTATTACCGACGCACCTTCTGCTTTTCCTTTGTATGGACTATCAACACGCTGATTCACATAGCCTAAGAAAGTTGCATTAAAATCTTTGCTCAATTTTAAGATAGTTTCAAACTCAATTTTGTCCGAATTATCCTTTAATATGTTTTTGAGCTTTGCCTCAATCGGAGCATAAAGAGCTTTATATACATCAATCTTTTTCAAATACAAATCGTATATCGCTTTTGTGTTCTCTAATAATGCTTTTTCACAAGCCGCAAGCTCACTAAAGGCATTCGTTTTTATATATTCTAATTCTGCCTCACAAAACTTTATAGTTCCTTCAACAGTTGCACCGCCAATAATAGCCGCCTTGCTGTCTTCCCATTTCTTTAAGTCTAATAAATATTTTTGATATTTTACATCTTCCTCGTTTGCCGCAACAAGTTTTTTACTTATCTCCTCCTCTATGCTTCTTTTTTCAACATAAAGTAATTGTTGCGACGCATCAGTTTCGACATCACTATGCTCCTCAATACAATTTTGTAATTCAACTTTCTTTTGTTTATATTGCGCCAAAAGGTCTTTGAACAGTTGTATTTTCCCCTCTAGTTTTATATCTATCTTTTCTTTTATTTTATTATCCTTGGCTAGTTTTTTTGCTTCCGTAGCCAATTCTGCAACCTGCCCTTGCAAAAACTCAAATTTACTTATAAACTGCTCAATCTCGTCTATCTTAAAGTTCAATACCAAAATCTCGCTGCGCTTCTCTGTAATGCGTTTCTCAACATCCGCAAGTTTTTTATTTAACGCTTCCAACTCTTCTGTCGCAGTATTGCTATTAACAGCAGAAGGTTTTTGAACTTCGGCAGGTTTTGTTTTTTTATGGCTCTCTAAAAACTTTTTTTGCCTTGATAATGTATCTTCTAAATCTTTCTTATATTTTGTCGTCAGTTTCTTTTCAATAGATATGATTTTTTTAACTAAGGTTTCTATTTTATTTTTATATGTTTTGATATGCGTTTCAATATCTTTCGTCTTTTTGGTGAGCAAATCTTCTAGCGAGGTCATTTCCATTTTCTCAGCAATATCAATATAAGAAAAAATAACATTATCTATCTCTTTTTGGAATCCATCATTTTTAAGGTCATTACAAAGAGCATCAATATGCTTTTGCGGCAAATATTCTGCCGTTTGCACATCAACCTTTGGCTCGCTCAATGTTACTTTAGACACCGTCCTTCCGTCTTTCCAAAGTAACTGCGCTAGATAGTCATTAGCAAATTTTTTGTCCTCTTTACGAAATCTTTGATTTGTCAAAAAAGAGGCGTGTTCAATATTATTGCTATCAACTAAATAACCTAATATGTCTGCCAACGCACTCTTGCCACTACCTTTATTTCCTATTATCGCTATTAGACCGCTATTTAGCGGAATATCCACATTAAACCAAGTTACAGGCTGTTTAGCAGTATCATTCTTTTTAATACACACTCTTTCTAAATAATGATATTTTTCACGCTCTACCTTTTCAATTTTTGGTGGTTTTGCTCCGATAAATATTCTTTCTCTCGGCTGAAAAAACACTTGCATTAGCCCTGCAAAAGTAGGGTCTGCTTTAATCCAGCAAGGTTTATTTGACCTAAACTTAAATAAACCGTCTGCTCCGTCTATTGAATGAGCATCAGAATAAGAAAAACAAGGCTTATACGATTCAAATTCATTTTTAGTTTCTTCTTTTAATCCCCACTCGATTGTTTTGTCATTAGTAGAGAAAAGTCCATTCGCCTTTATATAATATTTTTTTCTAATTTGATGTGCGCCCGAAGCCCAATTTATGTTGGTAATGTCGTCTTCTGGTATCAACACAATATATTTATCAATAAATGCCGCCGCTTGTAAAGTAGTTATAATGTCGTCAAAATCAATAACTAAACACTTTAATCCAACAACATAATCGCTCTCAGTAAAAGTAAGTTGGGTTGCCTTCATTCTTTTCCCAAAATCCTCTATGTTTACTCTAGTTAGAGGAGATTTATCCGTAGTCGTCATGCTCAAAGTATCAACAAATTTTATATTAGCAAAAAATTTGTTTTCTATATCGTCAATCGACACTTCGTCACTAAGAATAATATGTCCCTCTATTTTATGTTCGCCGCCGCCGACTACAATATCCTTAAACCTAAATTCTATATTCGGCAAAAGTTTAATTGCTCTCACTTTATCTAAAAATAAAGCATCCGTCTTGATTTGCTCGGCAAACAAAACTTTGAGCTTGTTTTCGTCAGCTAAATATTCCATCTTTATTTTCTTATAGCCTTCAATGCTAAAATAATCAGTAATACCGATTACCGCTATCTCTTGGCTAATCGCCTTTGTAAAAAGTGTTTTTACATAATTATCCCAATTCCCGCCAAACTGATTGTTTAACGCAGATGCGGGTGTATGAACCTGCAAATCCCACTTTCTCCATTCAGAGCCTCTATCGTATGTCATAATTTTTACATTCGCTTTTTTCATTTTTTACCTCTTAACCACCTTATCCCAAACCTTAGCCAAACACCGTTTGACACTTGAGCCTATGCCTTCAAAATGCTTGTCGCCGCAGTATATTTTGTTGTTTATAAATATTTTCAAAAACATAGTTAAAAGAATTGCAACCGACTCTGAATTATGGTAACACACAATCCAGCGAGGTGCTATTATGAAAAACATTATTGTAGAATATCTTATAAATAACAAACTTGACCAAAAACTGACTCTAATACCTGCCGAGAGTATGCCGTTAGTGACGGAACTTGTCAAGGCGGAAGAAGCTCTTTTAGCCGCACTTTCTGACGAACATAAAGCCATGTTCAAAAAGTATGTTGATGCCGCATTAGATTATAGATGCGAACAATCTGATTATTATTTTACCGAAGGATTTAAGGCAGGAATTTTATTCGGATTAGAAATCAAAACTTAATGCTTTAGTTTTCTTTATATGCCCGTTCTATCAAAGGCTTAACTTTTTCAAAGTCTGAATCGTTTTTTATTGACACCTCAACATTACCCGAACCCCAGCGTCCTAAATTTGTGACATCCCTTGAAAACCCTGCTTCAAAATTTACTGTGCCCACATCTAACTTCAAATTCAAAATCATCTTTGATTTTACTAATACGATAGAAGCAAAGTTTTTAATTTTCTTAAACGCTGTATAGTACTTTAAGTTTGCAATAGATATGTCGTCACCCAGCGAAAGAATAAACTCTTTCGCTTTTTCAAATAGTTTCTGTATAGTTTCACTTGCATCGGTTAGCCTTTCGTCAAAATTCTTATGCGTTATTTTTGAGCTGCCTTGCTCAAGCGTTCTTGTATCGACAAGATGCTCCCCGACCTGCTCAAACATCAACATATCATTGAATAATTTATATCTTATCAAGCTAACGCTCTTTGTCATTTGGTTGATTGCACTTTCGTCGTATTTATTAAAATCACCCGCTATACAAATAACGCGCGGCAACGACCAATCTATCAGCTTTGCTTTTTCCAAACCGAGCTTTTCAATAACTAAAACTTTGAAACTATCTTTGTGTTTAAGCAACCAATCTAAATAATAAAGCCCTTGATTTATGACATTCTCGTTTTGTTTGCGTTTGTATTCAAATATTACAGGACAATAGTTTTCGTCTATCCCAATACTATCCATACGACCGCCGTGTGTAGTCGGATATTCTGATGCTAAAAATGTAACACCAAAAAATGAGCGCATATTCGCTTCTATTATTTGTTGCAATTCGCTCTCTAGCGTGACATTGCTCCCATGTATTTCTTCGACCTTTTCGCCGATTTTGAAAAGCTGTATATTTGCCATAGCATCACTCCTTTGTTCTTGAATTGATTTTTAGCCTCAACCCACATATAATTATAGCATTTTTATATACTAAACGCAAATTATATCATACATTGTCGAAAAAATAAATAAATTTATCAATATTTCAATATTTCATTAAATTGAAAACACCCCCACAGTTTACGCGTAGTCGCCTTTTGCATCATGCCGCCATTATTTACCGCGCTACAACCGTCAATGCTGTGTGCGATAAACTGTGCCATTTGGGTGCAAAATATAGTTCAAGTC
>WQZK01000150.1 GCA_009780765.1 Defluviitaleaceae bacterium | reverse complement strand
TCAACCTTGTTAATTAAGTCATGATTGTACATTGTTTGCCTCCTATGTGTTATAGAAATATGATGGTAATATACTAATATATTAAGTATAGCACATCCTATAAAATTTTGCTATATAAATTTTTAAATTTTTTTATATGAAAGTGAATAATTTCGAAAAACTTGTCATAAAGTGACAAACATAACCACAATAAACTTTTAGTCGCTTTATTATTGCACTTTTCGCAAAAACATGCTATACTAAACTTAATAAAAGGAAAGAGAGGGGAATTTTATGGGAAATTTTCTGAGAAATAATGCACTAATAATACAATCAATAATAATGGCAATATCCGCTTTGGTTGCAGTTCTTGTGTATCAAGGACAAAAGAAGCGAGAAGTTGCACGTGCGAAAGCACTTGCGAAACGTGAATTGATTGATACTGCTAAACTTATAAAGCTAGAAATTGACTCAATTGAAAAATCTATAAACAACCTAAACGTTAAGAGTCTAGGATTGACTGAAAGAGCCGACTATGAAGTGTTGCTACATGCAGGACCAATATATTATCAAGGCATAGATTGGTTTAAAAAACGAAATTTACTAGTATCACAAATTGATTCTGATCATCTTGATAAATTAAATGAATTTTTCTCAAATGCAATCCTTCTTGAAGAGGCAAGGCTAGTATGTACAGAAATTTTTTCTAAGAACAGGTTTTATAAAATCAGAGCCACACAATTTCATGCTTCAGAATTGCTTATAAGAACAGCAAAAAAGCGTAATCGTACTAGATGCTTAGATAAGAGATTAGAAAGATTTAAAAAACTGTTTATTGACCCAAGTTATCGAAAAGACTTTTATCCCACTAGCATGGCAGATTATTATAAATCCGCATTAGAGCAGTGCAATAATATATCAAATACACCTGCTTATGAAGCTTTAAAAAAAATTGCAGAGCAAAATATAGAAATAACAAAAACTTGGCATAAGCGAAAAAATATATAAGAGAGGTATACTAATTTTGATTTTGATAAAAAGGTGATTTGATATTTATTCAAATCACCTTTTTATCATTTACTTCTTAATAATGTTTTTTACAAAATAATGCAAATTAATCCACCGCTACCCTCGTTAATAATTCTTTGCAGAGTATCTTGGAATTTCATCTGTGCATCTTCTGGCATATGGTATAGCTTTGTTTGTAGCCCATCTTTAACAAGGTCGTGCATGCTTCTGCCAAACATATTCATTTCCCAAACCTTTTCAGGCTCTTTGTGCATTATTTCTGTGATGTAATCGATAAGGTCTTGGCTTTGTTGTTCATTACCAACAATTGGAGAAATTTCCGTTTCAATATCTGCTTTAATTAAATGTACACTTGGCGCTGTTGCCCTTATTCTAACCCCATATTTAGCACCGTGGCGAACAAGCGTTGGTGGCTCTAATCTCATTTCAGAAGTTACAGGCGTTACAATGCCATAGCCTTTTTGATTAACTTCTTCAAGAGCATATCTAACTTTATCAAACTCTCTCTTTGCTTCTGATAAAACTTTAATTGTTGAAATAAGCTCATAGTCGCTTTCTATTTGCATGCCTGTTGTTTCACTTAGAACTCTGTAGAATAGGCTATCGCAAACCGCTATTTCTATATTTGCCGCACCTTCGCCAAGAGAAATTTTGTCAAGATATGCTTTTTTAATAAACTCGTTCTCTTCAAGAAGTTGGATGCTTTCTTTAATGTGCCTTAGTTTATTTACACTGCCCATAATGCCTCTAACTGCAGAAATTATACTTTGTTTGAGCCAATGCGAAGTACTTAGTGTTTCAATCCAGCGTGGCATAAAGAATTTGAGTTCTTTTACTGGAAACTCATATAAAACACGCTCCATAATCGAGTTTATGTCATCCTGCTTTAATTGCACACAGTTTACAGGCACAACAGGCACTTGATGCCTTTCTATAAGCTCTTGCTTTAATTCTTCGGTTTCTGGAGCGTATGGCTTTGTTGTGTTTAAAAGTAACACAAAAGGCTTGTTAAGCTGCTTTAATTCGTTTATAACGCGTTCTTCTGCCTCTAGGTATGAATCTCTTTCAATATCTGTAATCGTGCCGTCTGTGGTTATTACAATGCCAATTGTAGAGTGTTCGGTAATAACTTTTTTCGTGCCAATTTCGGCAGCTTGCGAAAATGGCATTTTTTCTTCTGACCATGGCGTATTTATCATTCTTGCCATACCATTTTCGGAATGACCTGAAGCACCAGGCACTAAATATCCCACACAATCAATCATTCTAACCTTAAAGTTAATGTTTTCATCTAAAGAAATTTCAACTGCTTCGTTTGGAACAAACTTAGGCTCGGTTGTCATAATAGTCGTTCCTGTTGAGCTTTGTGGAAGCTCGTCTTTCGTGCGTTCGCGATTATAAACGTTGTCTATGTTTGGTATAACAATTTCGTCCATAAATCTTTTAATAAATGTTGATTTTCCTGTTCTAACTGGCCCAACAACGCCTATGTAAATATCGCCTTGTGTTCTTTCTGCTATGTCTTTATAGATAGTATAGTTTTCCATTTTGTTGTTTCCTCCTTATATAATTGTACCTATACAATATTATGTTATGTATTGACTTTTATGACTATTATGCTATACTAGATATTAAAAAATTTAGGAGGCTATACCTATGAATAAAGTAAAAACATATTACACCAATGACTATGACGAAGAAATACGCCTAAAGCGCAGCCAAGCAAATAGCATCGAATTTACTACTACGCTAAAATTTTTGTTAAAGCATTTGCCAAAAAACTGTAGCGTTTTAGATTGCTGTGCTGGCACTGGGATATATGCTTTTCCGCTTGCCGAAAATGGCTATAAAGTAACTGCTGGTGATTTAACAGAAAAACATGTAGAAATAATAAAAAATGCCGATAAACAAAACTTACTAAAAGAACTTTATCAAGGCGATTGTTTAGATATGTCTAGATTTGCAGATGAAAGCTTTGACGCTGTAATTTGCATGGGTGCACTATATCATCTTATGGACAAAAAAGACCGTGAAAAATGCGTAAAAGAATGTTTAAGAGTGCTTAAAAAAGATGGTATACTTGCTCTTGCTTATTTAAACCGCAGTGGTACATATATTTCTAGTCTTTACAGAGAGCATCCACTTGATGTTTTAGATGATGTGATTAAAACTGGAATGTATGGTATATTTTATAGTATGGATTTTAATGAAATAAACGAACTTACAGAAAAATCTTCTCTTGAAAAAATAACAGATGTAGGTGTTGATGGGCTTGTATATCCCCTTTTTGATAAAATAAACAATTTAACCGAAGCCGAGTTTGATTTATATATGAATTATCACTTTGCAACTTGTGAAGAACCATCCATAATAGGTCATAGTTGTCATGGGCTTTGGATAGGCAAAAAAATATAAAGGCGGTACTTCGGCCGCCCCTATATCAAAGGAAATTTTATCATGAAATTTATTGTTTAGCTATTTTATAGTATTTTCACTGCATTCTTACACTATCGCAGTACTAACATCGGATTTACTGGGCTTTCATCTCTTGTAACTCTAAAATTTAGGTGACTACCTAATAAACTCGAATGAGCTGATGGGTTAGAAACCCCACCGATAATTTGCCCTGCTACAACTACATCACCCTCGGCTACAAGAATACCGTCTTGTAGCTGGCTGTATGTAGTATGCCAGCCATTACCGTGCTCGATTACTACCGTGTTGCCTTCTATCCTTGTGTTTCTTACACTTACTACAACTCCGTCGGCTGCTGCTCTAACCTGCGTACCCGGTGTTGCTGCAATAGAAATGCTGTCGTTCGTTCTAAACTGTTCAAGCGTTACGTCGTAAATAACTCTGTCGATACTAAAATCCATTACAATTGTGCCTTCTACGGGCCACGTCATGTCTGCATCGCCATTAAATACACTAAAAACTGGATCAGCAAGAATTTCTACAACAGGCTCAGTAGTTATGATGTTTGAAACAAACGCCGTTTCTTCATCTTCTACAAATGCCTCGCCCGACTCCTGCCCCGAGTCCTCAGGTTCTACTGCTGGCCCTTGCTGCGGCTCTGTTGGTGGTTCTGATTCTCTAGGTCCACGATTAAAGATGTTAGGAAATGCCACGTCTGACCCATCTACCATTACCATGTCGTCTTGAGAATCTACTATAGCACTTGGAGTAATTCTAAGACTTGTTTCAACCATGTTGCTTAAATCCATTTCTGCATGTGATTCACTTTCGCTTCTTTGTAGGCTTGAGATAGAATTATATGTTATTGCAACAGCCGTAATCAAAATTGCTGCAATACATGAATATAAAGCTATATAAAAGCCTCTTGAACTTTTTTTGTTCATTTAAAACACCTCCAGCAGTAGTATTAACCATAAAAGTCTTTAATATTCATATTTTTCCAATTTTAAATATTAATTCTCTGCTAGAAATCACCGCATTAAAAAGACCCCTCCAAAAGGAGGGGCTTTTATATTTTAGCCGTTTAAATCCATTTAAGCATTTATTCAGTCAAAATTATTATTGGATACCAGCAAATTCAGCTGGGTTGTTGTAGAAAGCTGTAGTAGTTTCAGCGTCCCAAGATACAGGAATACCAAATGCGTTTCCTAATTGACGGAAAGGAATAAACATTCTTTCTTCTCTGATTTCAGAAGCAACTAAAGTAACATTATCAGCTCCAACCATGCTTATTTGAGCACCGTTAACTCTGTAGAAAGTTTCGTTAGAAACAAACTGAACGATTCTGTTGTTGATACCAGTATCGATAGTTACAGTTGAAGTAGTAGGATCCCATCTAACTGCATCTTCTTCTAAACCTAAAGCTACAGATACGAATCTTACAGGAACCATAGCTGCTTGAGAAACTGGAGAGATATAAGCAGCAACTGGCATTTCAAACTCTTCACCATTGATAAGGATAACTGGGTTGCCGATAGTAACTTCAACAACATTGTTGAAACCTGTCATAGCGTGCATGTTATCGATAACGTTGATATAGTTAGTTACGATACCAGGAACGTTGTAAAGATCTCTAGGGTTT
>WQZK01000149.1 GCA_009780765.1 Defluviitaleaceae bacterium | reverse complement strand
GAACTTTACGAAGAAATTAAAGATGCTAAATATTGGGTGCAGCTTGGCATATCTCCTTTTGGAGTTTGGCGAAATGTGCAAAGCGACCCAACGGGAAGCAATACTCGTGCAGGGCATGAATCGTACTCAAGCTTGTTTGCCGATACTCGCACTTGGATACAAGAGGGTATTATCGACTACATAACCCCGCAACTTTACTGGAGTACCGAGTTTCCTGTTGCTAACTACAACATTTTGCTTGATTGGTGGGCGAACGAGATTGAAACACACGCAACAACTCGCCCCGTAAATCTTTACATAGGTCTTGCTGACTATAAATTAGGAACAGATGCAAATAACGACCCGCAGTGGAGAAATCCGCAAGAGATTGCAATACAAATTGGACATAACCGTGAAAATAACACAGCACAAGGGCAAATGCACTTTTCTATGCGTTTTTTACTCGAAAATCATCGAAATTATTTAACAAATATTAGAACAAATTTATATAACACAAAGTCGCTAACACCAAGCTTTTACTGGCTTAATGAAGATTTGCCAAGAAGGGCAGCATCGGTTCGTGCATCTGGCAGTTTGTCGGGTGTTGTGTTAAATATTGCAACAAATTGCGATATTACAAGAAGATTTGTGATTTACCGCTTTGAAGGAAGCGAAGTAGGCGAATTTACTGACGAAAATATTCACGCAATAGTACATAGAAATAGGGAAGGGAACACTGTTTTCACAGATAGACGCTCAACGGCTAGAACTCGTTATACTTATGTGGTTAAGGCTGTGTCGAATGCTGGCGTTGTTAACCATGATGGTGTTGTGCTTGTAGTGCAAAATTAGGCATGTTTTTTGATTAGCGTATTACATGGATTGCTTCGTCGTCTTCGACTCCTCGCAATGACAATCACCGACCCCGTCATTGCGAGAAGTGCGAAGCACGACGAAGCAATCCATAGTAACCTAAGGAGGACTTCGATGGACTTAACCATACTAGACATAGGACTTGAAACCGCTGAACTTGCCATGACTACCGCTGTGCCATGGGCTGGCTTAGCTTTTAACCTTATGAAAAAAGGCGTAGAAAATAGAGGAGAAAAACGACTTAATGAATGGAAAAGCCATATAACAGCTATCGTCAATTGCTTGATTAGAAACACTATCTCTATGGAAGATTTAGAAGAACTCTTTAAAAGTGAATATTTCTTTTCTGCTGTGCAAATTGCTACGGAAGGAGCATTGAAAGCACATACAGAAGAAAAAAGAACTATGTTCGCGAATGCCCTTTATAACGGGTTTGCAATGAAAGACGTTTCGGAAGATAAAAAAATTTTTTTCTTTCCATTGCTTGATAAATACACAATAACACATATAAAGTTTTTAAAAGGCTATTTTAACATTATTGGTATGGGTGGCATTAAAAAACGAGGAGATAATAGCCTTTTTTATAGTAGTATTAAAAAAAATTTGATTTCAGATGGACTCTTATACGAAGTACAGCTAAAGAGTGAGGTGAGAGTCTTAGTAACTGACTTAGGCAAAGAATTTCTTCAATTCATCAAAACCCCAGAGGAGGAAACAAAATGATACGCTTTGAATGCGACTACGCCGAGGGTGCAAACCCAAAAATACTAGAAAATCTAATAAGCACAAATCTCGAGCAACATGTGGGCTATTCTAAAGATTCACACTGCGAAAACGCTCGCCATTTAATCAAACAAATCTGCAAAAATGACAATATCGACGTGCATTTTATGGTTGGCGGCACAATCGCAAACCTCACAGTTATATCGTCAATCTTGGCACCTTACCAAGGCGTTATTTCGGCCGATACTGGCCATATCAACACGCACGAAACAGGCGCCATAGAAGCAACAGGGCATAAGGTTTTAACAATTCCGTCATCTAATGGCAAGCTTGAAACCGCCAAAGTGCTGGAAATGCTTGAAACTCACGCAAACGACACAAACGCCGAGCACTGCGTACAACCCGGCATGGTTTACATTTCGCACCCAACTGAGTGTGGCACAACCTACACAAAAGCCGAACTTACCGCTCTTTATGAAATATGCCAAAAATATAATATTCCGCTCTTTATAGACGGAGCAAGGCTAGGCTACGCACTAGTTTCAGAAAACAACGATTTATCTTTGCAAGACATAACAAACCTTTCCGATGTTTTTTACATCGGAGCAACAAAAATTGGTGCGTTATTCGGCGAGGCAGTTGTTATTACCAACGACAAATACAAGAAAAATTTTAGATACATGATGAAGCAAAAAGGCGGGCTTTTGGCAAAAGGTAGATTTTTAGGCATCCAATTTGAAACACTTTTTGAAAACGGCGAAAATGGGCTTTATTTTGAAATGGCAAACCATGCTGTTGGCTTAGCCATGAAAATACGTAAAGCGTGCGAAGAAAAAGGCTATAAAATGCTTTTCGATTCTAAAACAAACCAGCAGTTTCCGATTTTGCCAAAAGAAAAAATCGCCAACCTACATGAAAAATTTGCGTTCTACGAGTGGCTTGCGGTGGATGCTAACAATTCGGCAGTTAGGTTTTGCACAAGCTGGGCAACTTCTCAAGAACAAGTAGATGAGCTTATCAAAAATCTTTAAAAAAGGGCAGAGGTGGTCAAGTAAACTTAATCCCAAAGTGGTATACTAACCACAAGGAGGTGCATAATATGCATGCATGGGAAGCAATACAAAAAACAATAGAAATAATTGAAAGCCGTCTTGGTGAAGAAATTACGATAGAAGAACTCTCTGAAAACGCCGCACTTTCGGTTTTCTACTATCAACGATTATTCTCAAAGCTTGTAAAAAGGCCCGTTAGAGAATACATCAAATTACGCCGCCTAGCACGAGCTTGTGAAGCATTAAAAAACACAGAAAACCGTATCCTTGATATTGCACTGGAATATGGTTTTGGTAGCCACGAAGCATTTACAAGGGCATTTAAAGAAACTTATGGAATAACCCCATCTGAGTATAAAGAGAATATTATCGATCTTAGAAATTTCGATAAGCCTGATTTATTGTTAAAATATACAACAGTCGATTTGGGTATTCCGCTCATAAGCGATGGATTTGTGCTTGAAATGAATAAAGTAGCACTTGAGAGTCCTATAAATTTTGCAGGTACAAAGCGTTATGCCTCTATTGCAGGACTTTTTCCTAATGGCGAGGTTACAGGGGTAGACGAACTCGGCGAAGTATGGCGTTCTTTCGTAGAAATAGAAAATACAATCCCTAGTAAAAAAGATGGGCGTAAAATTGGCGTAGCGTATCATGATAATGCTGCACCAGAAGGATATTTTCCTTATTTTGTTGGCAAAGAAGTAGATGAAATCTTAGAAGATTTTGAAAACTGGGCTCTACCAGCTGGCAAATATCTAGTTTGCCGATTTGAGGCTGAAAATTTTGAAGAACTGGTTTCTGTCGCTCTAAACAAAGCATTTAATTTCACACGTAAATGGCAGAACGAAAAAGGCCTAAAAATGGGAACCTTTGGAGCAGAAATTTATTATAAAGATACAGAGGGTACTGAAGCTGGCTACGCCTACATGGAAACATGGGCACTGTGGCTGGAGTAGGGCAGCTTACTATTTAATTGGCAATGTATAAATACGTCTTTTTGCATGTTGCTAAGCACTGTGTTATTCTATTTATCAGAATAATCCTATATGGGAAAAATGCACACATTTTTTCTAAATCAAAATCTACATTAGACTCGTGTCGAAATAAAAAATAACCATTCAGTAGTCACTGCAAGAAGGTACCAAGTGCTTTCGCTTTGCGAAAGCGGTCTTTGACCGATTTTCCATAGGAAAGCTGCTTGGAGTGGCTTCGCCACTCTGCCAAAGGCAGAGCACAAAAGTAAATGCCGAAAAATGTGATTTCAACATGGACTGCTTCGTTACTGCTCTATTGAGAGTAGACTCTACTCAATTTATCACTAAAGTCTACTAAAATATGTATTAAATCATACGACCAAAAGTTATTGTTTTTCCCTATCTTTTGCCATGCCATGCCCTTCTCAAAAAGGTGTGATAGAGAATATTCTAACATGTTCTGGAAGTTTTTAATTGCCTCAACCTTCTGTTTTAGCGACTTATTAGAGCTAAGTATATCAAACAACCCTTTCCCTAAATCATAAATCCAAGGAAAATCTTCTTTTAAAAAAGAAACCGCAATAAGAAAGTTGTACGTTATTATTTTTTTATTATCTCTATCTGAAAATAGAAGTAGATCATAAAAAAACTTAGGGTCTGTATTTTTGTCACTTTGTTCAAAAACACGGTCAAACTTTTTAAAGATTTTTTCAAACTCTTCAACGGCAAACCCTCCAGAATTTCTCAATAGCTTTTGATTATCTCTCGAAAGCGAAAGAATTTCCTCTAATACTGAAGATGTATTCTCAACTATATCTTTATCTACATTTTCATTTTCGTTATGATTACTAGAAATTATATTGTCAAGATCTTTTTCAAGGTCTGGATACCATTTTTCAAATACTTCGTCTAAGTTATCCACTGTTTTTCCATTTGCATCATTAAGGGTATTCATTAACTTTCTTATTTCATCCTTAGAAAAAGAAATCGACTGAAATTGAAGAAGCGGACTTTTAGATAAATCCGAAGGTTTAATACCAAATAATAAGGGAACTACAAAAGATTTATTGTCTATTTCTTTGGATAATGCTCCAGCTTCAAACAATAACCAAGGTGCTTTAAAATTATCTTTAGTAACACATAAAATTCCAAAATTTGAATCCTTTAATTCTCTTGCTATATTCTCGCTCCAACGCTCACCTGTTTGTATGTCCTCCGAAGAAACAAAAGGTTCGATGGATTGAATAACATTTTTTATCCACTTTTTGAGAGTTTCTGCGATTTTTTTACTACCCTCACCAGACCAACTTATAAATACTTTCATAAATTTTCCTCCTAAGTATATATAAAAAAACAAGGCATAATTATGCCTTTTAAAATTTGTTTTACGCATCAGCAAACTGAGGACTGAGTAGAGAAAGTTAAAGAAGAAGAAGAGAGGAGTTACTAGATAAACGGTAATGACTAGTAAAGAACTCAATTAGATTGAGTTAAAAGCAATGCATAAACCTTACG
>WQZK01000148.1 GCA_009780765.1 Defluviitaleaceae bacterium | reverse complement strand
CGTCGTGTTAAAAATTTATAATTTTTTTTGCAAGCGAAACGCTTGCTTTTAACTGCGACATAGCGAAAGACGCTATGCCGAACTGCTACCTCTTATTTTTTTACACTACGCTGAACTGAGGTTATATTACTATATTCCATGCTGAAAGCAACCTGTATCTAACTGCATTCATTCCGTTGTTGTATTTCAATAAACTTACAAGACTATTCCCTTTATATCCGTTTTCCTCTATTTTATCATAAGGTCTGTTTTGATTATCTGCATTTATCCAAAGTGTTAAACTAGGTTTTCCAACTCTTTTAAAGTACCCTAGCGTAGCGATAAAAGCAATATATTTTAAAATATCGTCGTTAAAAAAGCTTAATTTCACTTTGATTTTATCATAAAACTTTCTCATATATTTATGGTCAAATTTAATAATATAGAATTCCTTTAAAAAACTCTCATACTCTTCCTCAGATTCTATTTCAAATGCTTTATTAACATAGCCCTGTATCTGCTTCCAACCATCAGATATTTCATAATAATAAATATTAATAAACTCTTGAAAGTCCAATGTGTTGTAATTTTCTTCAACACTTCTATTTTGATAACTTTTTATCTCCATGGTATTGGATTTACCCTCGCTCCCGCGCGAATCCTTTCGCGTGGTATAACTATACAAATTCTTATAAAAACACTTTCCTAACCCATATTACCACGCGATAAAATCGCGCGGGAGCGGGGGAATTTACAGTAAACCCGGTATTTGCTTATTTTCATACTTAATTAGAAAATCCCGCCAGTCTGACAAAAGTTCTATAATAAACGAAGTCTCAACCTCAAAAGGTGGAAATTCATCAAAACCGTTTGACACAATACTATTTTCACCTTCTACCTCTACAATACACCAATCATCTTGGGCAAAGTAGTATTTTTCTTTTTTTGCTAATGCTTCGTCTATTTCTCGCAAAACATTAGTGATTGTTATTGATTTGGCAAAATCATGAAATCCCAAATTTGTTAACATCGAATATTTAGGGGGAAAAAAACTCATTATTGGAATTTGTGTTCCATCCTCTTCAACTTTAATAAAAAATTGTCTGTCAATATCATTCATAATAATTACATTTTAAAATATTGGAAATGCTGAAATTATTTCTCTTGTACCATCTGTTTTTAAATACATCTCTATCGTAATGCCTTCTGAGCTTAACCCTCTGTATGTATTCCCACTCGTATGAACTCTATTTCTAAACGCATTTTCAACTTCACGCAATATTTTTTCGTCATTCCAATTGCGCGGAAAGAATGTTGACTGTCGAGTTTTAGGTATCCAATTTCCATTGGTAGCCCTTACATCTACATAGGCTCTGAACATATTATTTGGTCCCTCTGTTATCGTAGTGTTTGGTCTTATTCGCGCAGTACCACCGGTTAAAGCACTTTGAGAATGAACTCCTACCGCTTGTCCACTGGGATTAATTGTACCTCTTAATATATGAGTTCTTGTAGCATCGGTTATTTCATTAATAACTCTTCCTCCTCTCGCCACTGCTGTTCCAATTTCTCTCCCTGTTTCTCTAAAAAATGCATCTTCGAGTTGTCTTACTCTATTTATATATGTGGTTATTACGGCATCAGTCAAATTAGCGGCTAACAATACAGGGTAAATAATGTCACGATTTTCAATCCACATTCTTGAAAATTCGGTATCAGGATTACCTCTGACGTATTCCTCTACGGCGGTTGTGGATACATCGGCTATGCCCAACGCCAATTTTATCCATACGTTAGCACTTCTAACTCCGCTTGCAAGCATTCTTGCTGCTATTGCTGTCTGACCGACACCTCCAACGGCAAATGCCAAACTTAAATAGTTGTAAAACCCTGTTCGGCATAGCGTCTTTCGCTATGTCGCAGTTAAAAGCAAGCCTCCGGCTTGCAAATTCACCTTACGCTTCTCATCAAACTCATTCGTTTAGCAGGCAAAATAATCGGAATAACCTCTAAAACAGTTGATAAATCCGCATAATTGCGTGCGCTTGAATATAAATAGTCTTCTGCTTTTTCTACAATTCCTGCTTGTACAGGATTTTCGTGTATATAGTTGATTTTTTGTTCGATAAATTTATCGCTGTAAATTATTTCTGCGTGATTTTCGTGAGTCCATACTTGGTACTTGGAGTTGCGCTTATGTTGTTTTGCCGAAAATTCAAACAAGTTCAACATCCAATCTCGCCTGCTTTCCGGCTCTGTTTGGATAGTTTCCAGTATTTGCTTGGCTGTAAAACTTTTAAATTCTTTTATTGTATCACTTAATTTACCCGGAAAACTGCGCAACAGTAAATGGATATGATTACTCATCACAACAAAAGCATAAACTTCTAAACCTTTGTTCTGCTGACAAAAACGTAGGCTGTCTATGACAATATCTCGATATACTTGGCGAGTAAAAATATCAATCCATTTCACTATCTGAAATGTTACATAATGTAATGCATCTTGTTCTTTTATTTGATAACCGGTACTCATTGTTTTTTTTATTTTGTGATATTTGTGCAAGCGAAACGCTTGCTTTTAACTGCGACATAGCGAAAGACGCTATGCCGAACTTCTATCTCTTATTTTTTTACTCTAAGCTGAACGAGGGTGTTCGAGTAGACCTATGATGACGTACTCGCTCATACCAAATAGTAGCATTTCCACCAATAGGCACTTTTTCGCTGAGTATATCATTATTACTGCCATCTATGTTATAAGTATCTTTACTCGTGTCTAAACGAATACGATATTGTGTATTGGCTTGATAAGAACTCACTATTTTACCTTCTATTTTTCGATAAGCGTTTTCTCCGATTATCAGCGGTCTTATGAATATTATTGAGGACGCTGTTATGAGTATAGTCGACACCATAATCATAAATATAACACGAACATCGGATATACTATTTGCCAATTTATGTTTCATAATTATTTATGTGTTTCTATTTCATTTATGAATTTTTTAAGTTCTTCATATAGCTGTGGTTCCAAATTTTGTTCTAAAAACCTATTGTGGGCACTAAATGCCATCGATATGGCATCAAAAACACCTATGTTCACTTTTGCTAAGTTCCAACAAAAATCCCCAAAGTCAAAAATTTCCATTACTACTCAATTTTCTCCTTTTTCAGAAGGTTTGAGAATTTCAATAACACCAAGTATCGAAAACAAAGCTGCTATACATACAAGAATTACATTTACACCAATTCTTTTATTAAGTGGAATAATAACCTCGTCATTCACAATCATTTTTTTTATCATAAGAGACGAAGGTGTTCGATAATAAGATACTCGCTTGTACCAAATAATGGCATTTCCTCCAATAGGTACTTTTTCTTTGAATGTATTATTGTCTCTGCCATTTATGTTATAAAAGTTTTGACTTGTATTTAAACGGACACCACCTTGAAACGAACCCACTATTTGACCTTCTACTCTATGATAAGCATTTTCTCTCATTATCAATGGTCTTATTAGTGCTGTCAAAAATATTACTAAAAACACAATAGATACTGCAGTCATCCATACAACATTTATATCGGGTGTATTACTTGCAAACTTATTTTTCATAATTCTATTTGTTATTTTCTATTTCTCTTATAAACATTTCAAGCTCCCGATATACTTCAGGCTCTAAATTTCTTCTCAAAAAGTTACTCTGGGTGTTAAATGCAATTGATAAAGCATTAAAAACATTACCACTACTACTTACATTCTTTAAGTCGAAAGTTGCAATATCGTACAACAAACTAAAACTATACCATACAGATAAAAATCTTCTTCCATCTTCGCTATTGCGCAAAGCTCTTTCTATTTCACCATTTAGTCGAATAAGGTCTACCGTAGTTCTTGTAACATAGGCAGTTGTTCTCATAGCAAAAAGAAATCTTCCTGCCGTAGCAACGCTTCTGAGTTTTCCAACACCTACAAATAAAGAGCCTATTGTAATAGCACCTTCAATAACTCTCATTGTTTCCTCTCTATCACGCTCAGTAATTAACCAATCAAAATAAAATGCAGGTATATAAACAATTCTTCCTCCTCCTCGCATACTACCTAAATCGCTATCTAATCGTATAGCCAGCAAATCGGTCATATTTACCGTCGTATTATAAAGTTGTACCGTTTCTGTGTAAACCACTTGGTCTGTGGCAAAATCAATTCTTCCAAAGTTGACTACTCCTCTTATCTCTAATGAATTGCCAACAATACGCAAAGAATAACCTATCTCGCCCTCAATTTCTGAAAAATTTCTAACTATTAATCTACCTCTTCGCCAGACAAACACATTATCATATCTTATTTCCCAATCGTCATCGTTTATGCCTTCTTGTTGGTAATAAGCAATGGTTGAAGCCCTTATGAAACCTGCATACATATTACGATTCATCAAAGATTTGAATCTCTCAAATATATTCGTTTCCGATATTCTTGAAAATAAATCATTAGTTTGACTTCGCGGAACGTTATCCATAACTCGTACCGCTAACTCATAAAAGTCTGAATTCCTCGCATCGATTATTCTTCTAAACAACACCATTCTTTGGTTGTTACTTATCACTGCCAAAGCTTCTTCAGGCAAGGCATTTAAAGCCCTAAGACTGTAAATTTCGTTGTTTAGCAATAGAATATCTATATGGGTAAACCATCTTTCAGGAGTTTCACACAAAATATAATTCCTTAGACTTTGAAGTTGATTATCTCTCACTCCGGCTCCAAAAGCTACAGAATAATATGTTCGGCGTTGTGTTCGACGATATTCGCCAAATCCAAATCTTGAATGTCCGCTTCCATCACGGAAATCAGTTACATCGTGTGTTCGCGGATTAATTCTTATATCTCTTGGATTTGTTTGGTGCAATTCTACATATATTAGATTATAAAAATTATTATCTCCAAGTCTTATGTTATCTGCTCGCGTAGTATTGCGTTGGTGGCTAATCCTTACATACTCGTTAAATGCATAACCAAAACGCAGAGCTTCTATTATTCGTCGCGTTGCTTCATTGTCTGAACCCAGCCACATTCCATCCTCATCGCTATCAAATATCGCTCCCAGTATCGCCGGTTCATTCATTTGCCTCCACTGCCATTTTGCGAGGTGCGTTCCGAAGCTGTAATCCATTAAGTTGTCGGTTTTTCCTTTCATACTTACGGCAGTACTTCCGTAACTG
>WQZK01000147.1 GCA_009780765.1 Defluviitaleaceae bacterium | reverse complement strand
TGATATAATGTTTAAAGTGCTTTGGGGATGTACTCAAGTGGCTGAAGAGGTGCCCCTGCTAAGGGTATAGGTCGTTTGCGCGGCGCGGAGGTTCAAATCCTCTCATCCCCGAATCTTTTTTCCATCATAATCAAAACCGCTTTTATAAAACTAGGCGGTTTTTTTGTGTTTATTTAAATTAGCAAGCGTCATTCAAAACCATGCTCGTTTTCTTTAAATTCAACCAAAAGTTTAATTCACTCAGAAGGTATTGAATTAAACTTTTGGTACACATATTTTTCTGATAAAAATTGGGATGATTTTTAAGTTGAATTATTATTTTAATACGCTCTAGCAAATATAGCTTGCATTTCAGCCTTTTCTCCGCAACATACACAAGTATCACCTATAATTTCTTGTTCGTAAGGAAGGCAACGAATCGTTGCAGAAAAGTCTTTTTTAATTTTTTCTTCACATTCACCACTTTCACACCACATAGCTTTGATGAAACCTGGCTTTTGTGTAATTACTTCTTCAAACTGCTGCAAAGTCGCTACACTATAAGTTTTAGCTTCTTTAGCTTCTTTAGCATTATTATAAAGCCCTTGTTGAATTTCTTCTAGTGTTTTTTCTATTTCTTCTTCTATGTTAGAAAGACTTACAACTTTCTTTTCACCATTATCCCTTCTAACTAGCACCGCATTACCTGCTTCAATATCTTTAGGACCTAATTCTACCCTTAAAGGAACACCTTTCATTTCATATTCACTAAATTTGAAACCTGGGGTTTTATCAGAAATATCTAATTTCACTCTAAATTGTGATTTAATTTCTTCATGAAGGTTAGTTACAGCTTCTAAAACTCCTTCTTTATTTTGTGCAATAGGAATTATCGCTACTTGTATAGGTGCTATTTTAGGAGGAAGTACAAGTCCATTGTTATCTCCATGAACCATTATAATACCGCCTATCATTCTAGTACTTACTCCCCAGCTCGTTTGATGAACATGAGTCAGTTTATTTTCTTTATCTGTAAAAGTAATATCGAATGCTTTTGCAAATCCATCACCTAAATAGTGGGTTGTCCCAGATTGCAAAGCTTTTCCGTCGTGCATCATAGATTCTATAGTATAAGTTGTAACAGCTCCTGCAAATTTTTCTTTCTCACTTTTTCTCCCACGGATTACAGGAATAGCAAGTACATTTTCAAAGAAGTCCGTATAAACGTCTAGCATTGTTTTCGCTTCTTTTTGTGCTTCTTCTTCTGAAGCATGTGCTGTATGTCCTTCTTGCCATAGAAATTCTGTAGTCCTTAAAAAGGGCCTCGTTGTTTTTTCCCAACGAACTACTGAACACCATTGGTTATAAAGTTTTGGTAAATCTCTATAAGATTGTATAGTATTTGAGAAGTGCTCGCAAAATAGCACTTCAGAAGTAGGACGAATACACAAAGGGTCAACTAGTTCTTCATCTCCAGCATGAGTTATCGTTAAAACCTCTGGTGCAAATCCTTCAACATGGTCTGCCTCTTTTTGTAATAAGCTTTTAGGTAAAAACATAGGCATATAAACATTTTCATGACCCCCTTCCTTGAACATTGCATCTAATTGTTTTTGAATAAGCTCCCAGATACCATAGCCATAAGGTCTTAAAATTACACATCCACGCACTGGTGAATAGTCTATAAGTTCTGATTTTTTCACAACATCTGTATACCACTGTGCAAAATCTACATTCATATCGGTTATTGCTTCATTTTTTTTATTCATTATTTTTCAAAACTCCTTTTAGTCTAAAAAAGCCCCTCATAAGGGGGACTTTTTTGTTATTGAGCGTAACTTGCCGCTTCTAAATATTCGTTTATTTCATCTACTAGATCGTCTATATCAACCCCTTGGTGAACAAATCCAGCTTCTGCAAGTGTTTCACGTTGGCTCATAGGGCAACCAACACAAGGCATTCCTGAATTAAGAAGAATAGCAACAATACCTTCATCAACTGCTATTATTTCGTTTATTGTCATATCTTTGTGAATTTTTTTAGCCATTTGTGTTTCTCCTTTATAAAGTTTTATATAAATAGTGTAACATATTTTTGGAGAAAATTCAAGAAGAAATTTATAAAATTGCTTTCAAAGCAACATCATAGCTAACTATCACTATCTCCAAATGCTGGTTATTCGGCTTTGCCAAACATTTGATAATCTTAAATTCATCATTCCCAGCTAAACCAAATCGCTTTACTTAGTAATATGACTATAGTTTCTTCCTAAGATACAATCCTTCCCGGTATGTCAACAACCGTCTTTCCTTCTGGAACAGCTTTTAAAACCACAGAATTTGCACCAATTTTCGCATGATCACCAACTTTAAAAGAGCCTAAAATCTTAGCACCCGCTCCTATTGTAACGTGATTCCCTATGGTAGGATGTCTCTTACCTTTTTCTTTGCCTGTACCACCTAGCGTTACACCTTGGTATATAGTAACATAGTCGCCTATTTCAGATGTTTCACCGATTACAACACCTGTACCATGGTCAATAAATAGGAATTTTCCTATCTTAGCTCCTGGGTGTATTTCAATCCCCGTTAGGAAATGAGATATTAAAGCAATAAATTTTGATAAAAAACTTCTGTTTCGTTTATATAAAAAATGTGAAGCACGATGAAACAGTAACGCCCAAACTCCTGGATATAACAAAATCTCATAAACACTTAACATAGAAGGGTCTCTTTCACGCACGCTTTTTACATACAACACTATACTTTTAACCAATTGTTTCATAACTCACCTCGAATTTTATTTTACAACTATTATACTATATTATTTTATACTTGTAAAGAGTGAACAAATATGTTATAATAAAATTAGTAAGGATTTTAGAAATCGACTATTAATTTTACCACAGGGGGATATGGCGCAGCGGAAGCGCCCTTGACTGGCAGTCAAGGGGTCAGGGGTTCAAATCCCCTTATCTCCACGGCAAAGCCTTGAAAATGCGAAAATTTCAAGGCTTTTTCTTTATAATAACGCTACTTATAACATAACTGGAGAAAATGTATTGAGCGATTACAAGGAGTATAGACATGACTGAATTATGGGATGTGTTGGATGAAAAGGGGAATAAAACAGGCCGGCTACATGAACGCGGAAAACCCTTGAATAAAGGAGAGTATCAACGCCAAGT
Organism: Defluviitaleaceae bacterium; assembly: GCA_009780765.1. Classification (GTDB taxonomy): domain Bacteria; phylum Bacillota; class Clostridia; order Lachnospirales; family UBA5962; genus WQZK01. The sequence continues at coordinate 2,067 of WQZK01000147.1, read as the reverse complement.
TTATGTTGGCATTTTAAACAACAAGAAGCAATGGCTTATAGCTAAACGAACGCCAAACAAATTTCCCGCCCCAAATATGTGGGAATTTGTGGGTGGTCATGTAATTGCGGGGGATGATAGCTTAACTTCCGCCCTTAAAGAGGTATGCGAAGAGTTAGGCATTATTCTTGAGCCTCGGAACGGAAAACTCTTCAAGAGTTATAAATGGCAACGCAATGGTGATGACAGCGGGTGTTTCGTTGACATTTGGCTATTTCGTCAAAACATTGATATATCAACAATAACCCTTTGCCCTAATGAAACGTGCGATGCAATGTGGGCGACCAGTTTGGACATAACTCGAATGATTGATGAAGGTGTGTTCAAAAATTGGGAAAACATTACTTGTTTGGACGAATTATTTGCAGAAGTTAAAAATGATTGAACTATAAGGATGATAACGATGAAAAAGTTTTAACAAACCCTGTAGCCACAGGGTTATTTTATTATTCAAAAAGAATACAGAGAGGGAAGTCAAATATGCAAAAATGTAAAAGCTCTATGAACAACAGATTAAACACCAATCCTAATAGTTGCCCACATTGCTCGAAAAGCAATATAAATAAAAGTGAAGGAACAACACTTAAAGAATGTATCTCAGAAGTAGAAAAATACTGGAATCCTATAGCAAACGTACCTGAAAAACATCTTACAAAATAAAGAGTGTCAGTTAATATTACAACTATTATATACGTTATTATCTCAAAAAACAAAAAGCAACATTATTAAGCTAAAATGTCAATATACATATACATCTAACTTAATAACATTGCTTTTTTGTAAGGTTATCATTTCAATAATTTTTGAAAATTATGAAAAATACCTGCTTTTTCTATAGTTTGTGCCAGCACTAGGTTTGCTCTTGCAATTTCTTCATTATCTATTTTATATATAATTTCACCTAAATTTTCACCTTGCTCCATTGGTGCATTAATAAATTTCGGCAAAATAATTTCCTCTTCAATTATAACTTCACGACCTTTAGGAACTGTTAGATTAACAGTATTTTCAGTTGCAACAGGTGCAAAGTCTAGCTCTCCTTTGTGAACTGATATAGAACCTTCAAAAGGATCTGCTTCTTTAACTTGAAAATTTGCAAATCCATAATCTAAAAGCTTTTTTGCTTCCTGAAAACGAATTGGTCCAGTAGGGCTACCTAAAATTACAGAAACTAATTCCAATCCATCTCTTTGTGCTGAAGCAGCCATACAAAATAATGCTTCTGAAGTAGAACCTGTTTTTAGACCAGTAAGACCATCATAGTGTCTAATTAATTTATTTGTATTTGTAAGACCAAATTCTTTTTCGCCTTTAGCAGTTCTGTGTATTATAGTGTCCTGCCAAGTATTTGCAATTTCTGAAACTTGTGAATGTTTTGTAATCAATTCTGCTGACATAAGTGAAATATCGTAAGCAGTCGTTAAATGACCTTCAGCGTCTAGCCCTGTTGCATTTTTGAAAGTAGTATTTTCCATTCCTAGCTCTTTTGCTCTTTCATTCATTAAAATAACAAATGCTTCCTCTGTGCCTGCTATATGTTCGGCAAGTGCTACAGAAGAATCATTAGCAGAAGCTATAATTACACTTTTTAAAAGATCAGAAACTGACTGTCTTTGACCTTGCTCTAAGAAAATTTGACTTCCACCCATACTAGCGGCGTGTGCTGAAATTGTCACTACATCATCTGCCTTAATTCTACCTGTTTGTAGTGATTCATAAGTTAAAAGAATTGTCATAACTTTTGTTACACTAGCTGGCGACAATTGTTCGTGTTCATTTTGTGCAGTTATTATTTTTTTATTTTCTGCCTCTATTAAAATTGCAGCTTTAGCATCTATGTTTGCATATGCAATCGTAGATGCAGTTGCATTCACAATCGTAAAAGAAATTAAACATAATACTGATGTTAAAATAATTTTACGCATGAAAAAACCTCCTGAAATATATACTATCTTTTTTAAAATATATACTTAGGATTAGCTTTTTCAATTATTTTATATATAGAATTATTTACCTTCTTCTGTTAGC
>WQZK01000146.1 GCA_009780765.1 Defluviitaleaceae bacterium | reverse complement strand
GCTTTTAATGGACAATAAAGTAATTCAAACAATTAAAGATAGGCGTTCGATAAGGGCGTATAAAAAAGACCAGCTAGTTCCACAAGAAACTATAGAAATTTTAAAAGAATGTGCACTTTACTCGCCAACAGCACAGAATAAACAGGAGTGGCATTTTTCTTTTATTGAAAATCCTACGCTAATTTTAGAAATGGAAGAATATATAGTTTCTGAAATTTTAAAAAATGCGAATGACGCTATCAAAGAAAGAATGGCTTCAATAAACAACAAGGTTGTTTACGATGCACCACTTTTGGTTGTTATTAGTGTAGACCGTGAAACTTTAGGCTATTATGGTAAGCTAGATGCGGGTATTGCTGCCCAAAATTTGTGCCTTGCGGCAGAATCTTTGGGACTTAACTCGGTTATGCTCGGCATGGTTGCACCACTTTTTAAAGGCGACAAGAGCGACCACTGGAAGACGATAGTTAAAATGCCTGAAACGCATGATTTTGCTATAGCTGTTGCTATTGGCTATGGTGCGATGGAAGGTATCAAAAAAGAGCTTGATTATTCAAAAATTTCAGTTGTAAAATAGGAGGGTAACATGCCGAAGAAAATTATTAAAATTGATAGAGAAAAATGCAGTGGATGCGGTGCTTGTGTTAGTGCATGCGAACAAGGTGCTATAGGGCTTAAAGATGGTAAAGCAGAAGTTTTACATCACGATTATTGTGATGGATTTTTGCGTTGCCTACCAGTTTGCCCAGAAGAAGCAATTCTTTTTCAAGAAGAAAGAATTTGAGGTGTAATTCATGAAAATTAAACCATTAAAAGGCACTAACGACTATTTACCTAATGAAGCACAGCTTAGATTATATCTTCAAAATAAGATATTAGAAACCTATAAAGAGGCTGGTTTTTCTCAAATAATTACACCTATTTTAGAAGATATAGAAAATTTAGATAAAAGCGAAGGAGGCGAAAATTTAAGCCTTATATTTAAAGTTTTAAAGCGTGGCGAAAAGCTTGAAGAAGCTCTATCAAATGGTGAAAATTTAGCTGATATGGGCCTTAGATACGACCTTACTTTGCCACTTTCAAGATACTACGCAAATAACCGCCACAAACTTTTATCGCCATTTAAGGTTATACAAATTGATAAGGTTTATCGTGCAGAAAGGCCGCAGAAAGGCAGGTTAAGAGAGTTTATTCAGTGTGATATAGATATTTTAGGAGACGACAGCATTTTTTCCGAAATTGAAATTATCGTAACAACGGCAAGGGCTCTTTTAAATATTGATATAAATAATTTTACGATAAAAATTAACGACAAACGCTTTTTGAATGCAATGCTTGAATATGTTGGTATTAACGAGGATTTATTTGGGAGCGTATTTATAACTTTAGATAAGCTTGATAAAATTGGGCTTGAAGCAGTTAAAGAAGAGCTTGAAAAAATTGGTATTTCTTCTGAAATTATAGATAAGCTTGCAAAAATTTTAGAAAATCCTATAACTTTGGATATTGCCAAGGAAATAGCATTAAGCTCTGATATTATCACAAACTTAGAAAATATAATTTCTTCGGTTAAAGCTCTTTCAGAGGGCAAATTTAATGTCCAATTTTCGCCACTTTTAGTGAGAGGGCAGGGGTATTATACAGGTACTGTTTTTGAAATTGAATCGAACGAGTTTAAAGGTTCGATTGGCGGCGGCGGCAGATATGACGAAATGATTGGCAAGTTTTTGGGTGAGAAAGTGCCTGCTTGTGGCTTTTCTATAGGGTTTGAGCGAATTTTTTCAATCCTTACAGAAAAAGGTTATTCTATGCCAGATAGTAAAAAGCAAATTGTTGTTTTATATGATGTAGAAAATTATATAAATGCGTTTAAAAAAGCCGACGAATTTAGAGCAGAATTTAACGTTTTAATGGCTGAAAAGCCTAAGAAAATGGCAAAATTCTTAAATAAGCTCACCGAAAATGGGTATTATGGATTTTTCAATTATGGAGTTTCTGAAGAAATTGAAATTTTGAAATAAAAAATGACAAATGTAACTACTGTATCGCATTTTAAACTGCTATAATTAAACAATAAATATTATAGGAGATGATTTAGTTGCGAAATTTAGATGCTTATAAATTGAAGTGGATTGCTATTATCGGCATGTTTTTTAACCATGCAGTTCTTGCTTTAAGAGAGGTTATTCCTTTTGGGCTACAGCTTCCTCTATTTGCAATAGGAGGGGTTACATTTCCGATAATGGCCTTTCTTGTTATAGAAGGGTATAAACACACATCTAATTTAAAGAAATACCTGTTGCGTATTTTTGTATTTGCATTAATTGCACAAGTGCCATATATGTGGGCACTTAGAGATTTTGCTAGGCTTAACATTATGTTTACAATATTTGTGGGACTTCTTTTAATGTTGCTTTATGATAGCATTAAAAAGCCTATAACAAAACATTTAATTTTTTGGCCAGTATTTGCTGTTGCTTTGGTGGTATCTTTTTGGTTCGACTGGATGATTGTTGGGCTTATTATCATGATTATGTACCACTTGATTTCAAATGAAAAAAGAAGAAGAGTTTTGCCTCCAATCATAATTGGTGTGTTTTATATTTTATCAGGAGCTATGTCGGTTTTAGGGTATCTTGCCTATGGTGATGGATTCGGGCTTGGTATGTATTCGTTAGCCGGACGAGATGCTATAGTGGTTTCAACATTTTTTGTAGGGGTTGTATTCTCGGCGTTTTTGTTAAAAGGTTATAACAGCAAAAGAGGCAAAAGCATGAAATACTTTTTCTATTTGTTTTATCCATTACATTTTGTAATTTTAGGACTTATAGCGTACGCTTTGGGCTACGTAGGTTTACCATTTGCTTCATAATTTATTAACTAATATAAAAGCCGAGCATTTTACTACAAAAAGGCTCGGCTTTTAATTTCTATATCAATATTTTTCATAACAATTTCTGATGCTTTTTTAAATTCTTCTAAAACTTTATCATCTAGCTTAAAATTTAATATGTTTTTAACATCACTTGATATAACATATTTTATTGCATAAAGTGTAGAATAGCTTATGATGGCAGTTTCATGTGGGTTTTTCATACAATTTGTGCAAATACAGCCCTCTTTAGAAAAGTGGTTTTTTTCGCTTTCTAAGAGCGAAATACCACAAATAGTACAATTAATCACCTCGGGTTCATAACCGCTTATACTGGCAAATTTAAGCTCAAAAACAGCCCTAATAAAATCACTTTTATACTTTCCTGAATTAAGAGCAGACAAAACTTTTAAGAGCAGCAGTAAAATATCTTCTTCCAAAGAATTTTCAAAGCTTGTTTTATCTATAATTTCAAGAAAATAATTTGAATAGCAAATAAGTTCATAATCGTTACGTATTTTATTAAAATTTTCTATAATATCTATTTGGGTAACAGAGTGAAAATCTTTGCTTGCAAAAAGCACGAAATCGGCATATGTAAAAAGTTGGGCAATGGCATATTTGCTTTTTGGTTTTCTCGCACCTTTGGCGTATGCCGAAATTTTGCCCATCTCTTTTGTAAAAAGAATTAAAACCTTATCCGATTCTTTGCTTTTATATTCGTTTATCACTATCCCGCGAACTTTTTCTATTGCCATGATTGCTACTTTCTACCTTGTTAAATTTTTTATATGCAAGATATGCGTCTATACGCCCTGAATTTTGAAACAAATCCCAATAAATATTTAGCTCGTCCATTTTATTAGCCTCCTTTTATTAATTCCATTTTGAAACATAGTGTGTAGAGCGAAGCCCTTGTGGTTTGCTGTAGCAAACTGGCGAAGCCACTTTCGCAAAGCGAAAGCACTTGGACTGAGTCGGAGGCGTTTTGAGCGATAACAGACTATGATTTTAAATGAGAATTAATATTATAGTTAAGCTTATTTTTTGCATAAGGAGCAGAGATATACTGGAAATTATTGTTTTGAGTATCCGAAATTTTTAAGCAAAAAGTCACTGTCTCTCCAATCTTTTTTAGATTTAACCCAAAGCTGGAGATTTACAGGGCTTCCCAAGAGCCTTTGCATATCAATTCTTGCCCTTGTTCCAACAGTTTTAAGCATTTCGCCCTTTTTGCCGATTATAATGCCCTTGTGCGAATCTCTTTCGCAGTAGATTGTTGCTTCAATATCAATTAAATCTTTGTTTTCACGCTTTTTCATGCTCATTATTTCAACTGCTATGCCGTGTGGAATTTCCTCGTCTAAAAGAACTAAAAGCTTTTCACGAATTAGCTCAGAGCATATTTGGCGTTCTGGCTGGTCGGTAATTAAATCTTCTGGAAAATATTTAGGTCCCTCTGAAAGCTCTGAACGAATTATCTCCAGAAGCCTTTGTGTATTTTCGCCTTTTATCGCTGAGATAGGTACAATTTCTTTGAAGTCGACATACTTTCTGTAAGCATCTATAATTTCTAAAATTTTGCCTCTTTCAATAGTGTCTATTTTGTTTATTATTAGATAAACAGGCGACTGAACACCTTGAAGTTTCTCCATTATCCTAATATCGCCGGGGCCTGGCTTAGCATCAGGTTCTATCAAAAATAAAACCACATCAACCTCGTTAAACGTTGTTGTTGCAGATTTTACCATAAATTCGCCAAGTTTACTTTTTGGTTTGTGAATTCCGGGCGTATCAATAAATACAACTTGAAAATCATCATTTGTTAAAATTGCCTGAATACGATTTCTAGTAGTTTGCGGTTTATTTGAGATTATTGCAATTTTTTCGCCAACAAGCTGGTTCATAAGTGTTGATTTACCTACATTTGGTCTGCCAACTAGTGACACAAAGCCCGAATAAAATTTTTCTTTCAACTATTGTTCCTCCTAAGTTCTAACTTTGCTAAAATTTCTTTTTGTTTTTTAAACATTTCTTGCTCTTCTTCTAAAGTTTCGTGGTCATAACCCATTAAATGCAACATGCTATGAGCCGTTAAAAAGCCAAATTCTCGCTCTAGGCTGTGTTCGTATTCTTCTGCCTGCCTTTTTGCTGTATCAATAGAAATTACTATATCACCAAGCAAATATGCCTCATTTTTGGGCGGATACTCGCCACTTGCAAAATCAAAAAGCGGGAAAGACAAAACATCCGTTGGCATATCTTTTTTGCGATGCTCTTTGTTGATTTTTTGAATTTCTAAATCATTCACTATAAGTATGCTTATTTCAGCGTTATGAGGGAAGTTTTCGTATGCTAAAGAGCACTT
>WQZK01000145.1 GCA_009780765.1 Defluviitaleaceae bacterium | reverse complement strand
TAACAGGCACATCCCACCAAAGCTGGCTACGTTGCCCAAAAACAACACCAATTTCTCTAACATGGTTTGTTCTGTCTTTCCATGGAGTTTTGCCATCAATCTCACAACCTCCGCTATCAGGTGTTAAAATTCCGCACATAATTTTTATTGTTGTGCTTTTGCCTGCACCGTTTGGGCCGATATAACCAACCATCTCGCCATCATTAATCGTAAAGCTAACATTATTTAATGCGTGAATCTCTTCGTATTCTCGTGAAAACAAAGCTTTAACGGCACTTCCGAAACCTGCTTTACGCTTTGCAACATGAAATGTTTTATTGATGTTTTGAAGTGTTATCATGGTATTCCTCCTAACTTTATTTAAAGCAACTTATTTTTAAAAACATAAATGTACTGTTTTTCGCCAAAACGCTCTACTTCACTCTCTAAGGTGTACCCTAACTTTTCGAGCATAGAACGTGAACGTATATTTGCCGCTTGAGTTTCCGAAACAACACGGCTTAACTGTAATTCACATTCAGAAAATTTAAGTAATACCCCAACTGCTTCCCTTGCATAACCATTTCCCCAATATTCGGGCAGAAACATAAAAGATATTTCCATATCTTCCTGATTATGATGTTGTGCAAGTGTTACAAGCCCAACAGCAACACTTGATATTTGCAACCGTACTGCAAATATATATTCATCTAACGACTGTATTGACAAAAGCCACCCATTTAAAGAACTTTCTAAAGGGCGAACACCTCCTAAATATCTTCGCACAGTTTCATTTGTAATTAGAGGTGTTAGCTCTTCAAAATCGGATTCGCTTAATAGAGTTAAAATACATCGTTTTGTTAATATTTGCACTATTAATTCCCCTTTTCACCAGTTTCGCTCCTGTTCAAATCTTTATTTGAATAAACTTAAAAGCCTTGAACAAAACTTTTCCATAAAATTAACACTAATTACTTTACTATCAATCAATCTATTTAAAACGCTATATGCTATATTAAACTCTTCTTGAGATATATTGCCATTATCCCGTGCCTCAAGCAATTCGTCTTCATCAAAAATCATTATTTTCCCGCTAGGCATAAGCACTGCATCAAGATACATATCATCAGCATATGGTTCGCCGGTTTCACTTATTGCATTTTTTCTTGTAATATCAAAATACCATTCGATAATACAGCCTTGATTATCATACATTGCATAAAATTGCCAATTTTCATTGTCAGGTAAGTAGCACAGCTCGCTATAGCCATTGTCCGCAATACAAGTTTCAGAGCCCTTTTCACCTACTAATTGAGGACAATGAACCTCCTTGATTTTAATAAATGCTGCATATCCGCTAATATTATCTTCATCAACCCTTATTATTTGAGTTTTAAAGTCTTTGATATATCTTTTATTTACATGGCCTAGGTATTTTCGCCTTCCTAAAAATTTCTCCTCAATAAACTTAGCAACCCCATCATTATCACAATCATTACATATATAGCCAGCGGCATTTTTAACCTCATCAATAGCATTACCAGCAGCAACTGATGTGCCGCATTTTTCAATCATCTCAATATCATTAAAATCATCACCAAAGGCAATAACATTTTCAAGCCCAATACCCATATGGTTTGCTAATGCTTTAATTCCATTTAATTTCGTAGCATTTTTATCCATAAAGCAAAACCAGTCTTCGCCTGAAAATTTCATAACTTCAATACTTGGGAAATTAGAAGCAACCTTGTAAACATCATCACTATTAAAACATTCTATAGGCATTTTATACGCATCATATTTAAACTCTTTTGAAAAATCTATCATGCTAACTGGAAGAAAATCTTGCAAGTCAATAGTGAGCTCCTCTTCAGGCTGGCGATTCACAAAATATCCGCTATCTGTGTCAATTCCTATATTTTTAACACTAGGTAGTTTAGAAAGTGCTGATAATAATTTATTTGTTGTACAAGTATCAATAGTCGCTCTATGTATAGTTTTATCAGATATACGAACCCTAGCACCACCATTTGAAATAATCGCATAAGGATTAAGCATATCAGAAAATCGCTTGCATTGCTTTTCCGAGCGAGCCGTTGCAAATGCCACTAAAACCCCCTTAGATTTTAGCCTCTCAAATACTGACTTAGTATACTGTGATATTGTTTTATCTCTCCTTAAAAGGGTGTTGTCTAAATCAGTTATAATTAGCTTAATTTTGTTCATGCTATCGCCCCAGTTCTGTATAGTTGGTTAAATAGTATATCATACACTAAAGCCATTGTCAAGCTTGCCTATATTATGACAACGATTGACTTTTTAAAACACGAATGATATAATGTTTATAAAAGAGGATATGGAGAATAGTTAATGAAAAAAATTTTATTATTGCTATTGCTTGCATTAGCAATATTTCTTACAGGTTGTGGTAGAGATGAGCTTTATCAAGACCCTGCTTTCGTTGGAACATGGCATTGGGAAGGCAACGTTCAATGGACATATGTTTTTAATGAAGATGGTACCGGTCAAAGAGGTGATGCCCAAATTCAAAGTTTTAGGTGGGGAACAAGAAACAACACCCTTATAATTGATACTAGTTCACATGGTCGCCTTTTTAGAGAAACTCACGACTATACATTTGAGGAAGACAATTTAATAACTCTTGATGATGGCGGAATGATGGCATATACATACCTTAGGTCAACTGAAAATCAAGACCTTTTAGGAAGCTGGGTTAATTTACAACATCTTCAAGAAATAAATTTTAACGAATACACAATAGGAGTTACTGTACCATTTGATAGTGAGCCTGACGAGCATATCGATTTCAATTGGTTTGCCAGTGATAATATATTAATTCAGCAATTTGGCCCTTTAGATCAATGGCATTGGACATACACAATTAACGGTGACTTCCTGCTTTTAGAGAGTACACAAGTTACTGGCTATAGATTAGAATATGTGCGTGGAGAGTTTTCTAATAACCCAGAACTTTTAGGTGCTTGGGCTTGGGAAGAAGACCCAGATTGGGAATACTATTTTTTAGATGATGCAACATGTTTTCTTGGTTTTTCCGACTCTGAAGGAATAGCCATTTGGACTACATTTAACAACTATCTTTTTATACTAGACCCAACTACATTCACTTTTGAACAGTGGGAATTTTTTATTGACGGTGATACTCTTATTTTAAATAGTGTTGGAGTACATGGAAGAACATTTAGGTATAATAGAACCCTTAGAACTAACGAAGCTTAAAGAAAGGGCTATTAATATGCAAAAAAATACAGATACTTTAAGAAAATATATCCTAGAAAGTAGTTATATCGTTTTTTTTGGAGGTGCTGGAGTATCAACCGAAAGTGGCATCCCAGATTTTCGCAGTGTAGATGGTTTGTATAATCAACAGTACAAACATCCACCCGAAACTATCCTATCCCGTAGATTTTTCATGAGCAATACTGATGAATTCTATGAATTTTATAGAAATAAATTGCTTTGCTTAGATGCACAGCCAAACAAGGCTCATATAAAGCTTGCCGAATTAGAAAAAAGCGGCAAGCTAAAAGCAGTAATCACGCAAAATATTGATGGACTACATCAAAAAGCAGGCTCTAAAAATGTTTTAGAGCTTCATGGCTCTGTTTATAGCAATTTTTGTGTTAAATGTGGCTTAAACCATGATGTTTCGCTTATTAAAAATTGCGAAGGAGTACCTCATTGCAAATGTGGCGGAGTGATTAAACCTGATGTAGTGCTATTTGGTGAAACTCTTAACGAACACACAATAAACTCGGCTTTTAGACATATTTCAAATGCAGATCTGCTAATAATAGGAGGAACATCACTCGGAGTATATCCTGCCGCAGGACTTATAGATTATTATCAAGGAAATAAGCTTGTTCTTATAAATAAGTCTAGTACTCATGTTGATAGAAAAGCTAACTTAGTAATAAATGAAAGTATTGGAAAAGTGTTTGAGAATTGCTTACAATAAAAAAAGGATGATAAGAATCACCCTTTTAAAATAACTTAAAAATCTTGCCTTTTATCTTGATTTATTGTTGTGATGTTTAAATATTTTTCTTTTGTTGCGAGTCCGCCCCTTATGTGCCTTTCAGATTTATTTATCTCCAAAATTCTTTTTGCCTCGTTGGCTAGGTTTGGATTGAATTTTAATAAACGTTCTGTAACATCTTTATGTACGGTTGATTTAGAAATTCCAAACATTTTTGCCGTTTCTCTTACAGTTGCATTGGAATTGATTATAAAATTGGCTACCATTACGGCTCTTTCTTCTATATATGGCTTCAAGAAATTGCCCTCCTTAAACTACTATATATAAATATATATGTGGTTAGGAGTATGGTTATTACTGGCTTTTAGAGCTTATGACTTCTTATAACTTTATATTGTTTTTTACATACAAATTTCTTATATTCGAACGACGATACAACTTCGCCACTTACCCTGTTCACAACCTCGGTTACTAAGTTCGCACGGTTAAATCTGTATGTAGTTTGCACTCCCACCAATGGGTACGACAAACTCGACCTATTTCCGTTCACATCATAGCTATACTCGGCTTCTAACACGCCATCTACAAATATTCTCACCATTCTATCTAGCAAGTCGTATTCGTACCTTGTATACGCCGTTAGCTCGCCATTTAAGTACATTCGCATTGATAAACGATTGTTGTTGCGGTCGTATGTGTGCGTCGTTACAACTCCATCGCTCTGTGTGCTTCTTATTAGTCTGCCTAGGCTGTCATACTGATGTCGGATTGTGATATTTTCATTTTCTTCTAATATCAGCAATCCGTTCCTCGAATATTCGTACCTTGCCATTGCTATTTCTTGCTCTTCTATCGATGGCTCTACTCTGCCTATGGTTTCAACCAACCTACCTAAATCGTCGTATACATGCCTTATTACATTGCCATTTCGGTCTGTTTTTTCTATTAGGTTTCCGTTTAAGTCGTAAACGTATAGCTCTTCAAGTCCTTCTGCATCGATATATCTTATTACATTTCCATTCCTGTCATACTCATACGTGTGTACGTTTAAGCCATTTCCTGTTATCATCCTAACAAGATTTCCTGCTAAATCATACTCGTATTTCGTAAATTCACCTGCACTTTCTACCATAATTAGGCGGTTCATTACGTCATACGTGTAAAATGTTTCGCTTAGCCTTTCTGGCTCGCCCGGTTTTTGTATTGTAACGCTTTCGCTTAGTAGGTTGTTGTTTCTGTCGTATGTAAATCTGCGTAT
>WQZK01000144.1 GCA_009780765.1 Defluviitaleaceae bacterium | reverse complement strand
TCTCGTTTCTTGCGTTTGTAAGAAATCCCAAGCTTCAGGCACACGTATAGCACTAAGACCCCACTGACTGCTACGAAAGGGAAACCTCCTGTCGTTCCACCATGGGTCATTTGTTGGTTGGTTGTCAAGAAACGCCAACCAATTGATACTAACATGCCTTATCACATCCGAAAACTCTGTTTCAAGGTACTCAATTATTGCTCTTAAATCTTCATACTCATGTGGTGGCAAGTTAATATCATAATTATTTGATATAACCGACATCCAAACAATTCTACCATTTATATTAGCTATAACTTCTTCTACTTGCTCTCTTGTTACTCCTTCATGCACCATTATACTAAGATTGTTAGCAACAAATTCATATCCTTCTGGGTCGGCTTTAATTACCCGCGGGTCTTCTTCATACTCAACAAACCAACTCAAAGTAGGCGTAGCTTCAACCGTAAAATGTCCCTCTCTACCAGCACTATCTCTTACGGTAAAAACAATATTATTTTCGTCGGGTCTAATAAATACCCTTGCTCTGCCTAACTCTCCCATTGGCGTAAAGCCACTTGCTTCTGAAAGATATATAAAATCTTCTGCACCATCGTTCGTTCTGTAAAAAATCTCTGTAATAACTGCCCCTTGGCTTGGCGTTGCTGTGTACTCTATATCAATATAACTCTGCGTTACCTCGCCACTTGGAAATTCTGTATGTACTATAATTATTGGATTATTGCCACCAGAAGGTGGCAGATTTGGCGGTGCTGGCGAATTTATTGGCGGAGTAGTTTCACCATCTTGGCTGTTATCTGAGTTATCATTGCTATTTCCTGCGTTATTACTTGACGTATTCACATTTGCAAAATTAGAGGTAGTGCTTACTATTTCGATTGCCTCTTCTCTTGATCTTATAATGTTTGCAATAATCGTAAATGCTTCTGCACGAGTAATATCAGAAAGCGACCTAAAGCTACCATCTTGATAGCCGCTTATAAGTCCATTTTCTTGCATTGCCGAAACGGCAAAAATTCCCCAGCTTGGTATTTCGTTATTATCCGTAAAGTTTGGCAATTGTTCACTTTCAAGCCCTAAAACTCTAGCCAGAATCAAAGCCACTTCAACTCTTCGTATATTACTTTCAGGGTTTGCCATGCCGTTTTCATCGCCCATTATAAAACCTAGGTTTTTTGCAATTGAAAAATCTCTATAATACCAACTATTAGGACTTACATCAATAAAGTTATTATCCGAAGTTTCATTAAATTCAAATGTACGATTAACAATTGCTGTAAATTCTGCTCGTGTTATAAAGTTATCGAGATTAATATTTCCGTTTTCGTCGCCTAATACGATATTACTTTCCTGTAATAGTTCTATACTTCCCTCTGCCCAATGCACCTGAAAGTCGGCTAAAATATGTAATGGCAGAGCTTGAATTGCCATCATAATTATTACTATCGTTGCAAATATTTTGTTCTTCATTTCTTCTATATCTCCTTTTTATAAATATAGAGGCGTACATAGTACGCCCCTACATAACAATCTTTAAACCTTTTAATTAGATTTAAAAGCTTAAAACAAACGGGAATAGCAAAATAACCAACACATACGCTAAAAGCGTAAAAAGTCCACCTATTTTTACATAATCCATAAATCTGTAACCCGCTGAGAGCGTCATCGTCATTGGCGGGGTAGAAACAGGCGTTGCGTAACTTATGTTTCCAGCAATAACAACCGCCATAGCCATGCTTTTTGCATCAAACCCAAGGTCTAGTGCTATAGAAATTGCTATTGGTATTAAAAGTGCTGCCGTTGCAGTTGAAGACATAAAGTTTGTAAGTATTACCGCAACAAGTGCAAGTGCAGCCGCTAAGAACCATGGCGAAACACCTTCGCCCAAGAAATCCACAACGGTTCTTGCTATAAGGTTACCCGCTCCGCTTTGGTCAAGCCCTGCGGATAAACCAAGAGAACAAGCGATAACTATTATTGTTGTCCAGTCCATAGTTTGGTAAGCTCTTTTTTGTGATATACAACGAGTTATAATACACACAGATGCACCAACCATGGCAACTATACCAACCGTCCATAACCCGCTTATAAATCCAACAACGCAGAAAACAAGAACTGCTACAGAAATCCACATTTTAACAACGCTTTTAGGTTTATCAGAGTCAGTATCAAGCGAGAACGTGCTAGCATCTTCTGCCACTTCTGGAAAATTAAAAACTTTTTTCTGAAGTTTGTTGCCAATAGTTAAATAAAATAAAATAAGAAGTGCGATAACAGGAAGCCCCACTAGGCTAAGCTCAAAAAAGCCGATAGTATTGTGCCCACCCTCTTGTAATAGGTTTTGTGCAATAAGCTGTGGAGGCGAACCAACAACAGTTAAGCCGCCACTTGTAACAGCAGCAATACCCACTATCATATATGTGTTTTTCTTTGAGAATTTTCCGCCAGATGCAGCAATTGCAGCCGTTGCTATTGGTAACATCATCGCCGCAGCCGCTGTGTTGCTTAAAAAAGCCGCAGGAATTGTAGCAATTAATATGAGTATTATAATAAATACTTTTTCATTCGAGCCAACAAGGCGAATAATGAGTTTACCAATTTTTTGTGCAACACCCGTTTCAAAAAGGGTATTTCCAACCACCACCATACCAGCCATTAGGTAAACTATGTCATTACCAAAGCCAGAAAAAGCGGTATTTATTGGTATAACACCAAAAATCGCCAACGCCAAGCACGCCAAAATAGATGTTACCGCTATAGGTATAGGCTCTGTTATATACAAAACAAGGGCCACCCCTATTATTATTAATGCAATTATGCTTGCATCCAAAACAAATCACTCCTTATAATAATTAAAGTTTATACTATGATTATATCAGTTGTAAGAAATAAGTCAATAATTTTCAGTGGACAATTGGGCAAAAATATGTTATATTTTTTATAGAATAGCAAACGTGTTTAAAAAGCGTGAACGCTATCGCTCAAAACGCAAAACTTCCTCTGAAGTTTTGCTTCGCTTGCGTTCACTGTTTTAAACTACGTTTGCTATAACTTTGATAAATTATAAACAAACTTGAACATATTAGAATTTAATATTTTTAGGAGGCGTTAAAATGATATATAGTTATTATCCTGGTTGTACGCTAAAAACAAAGGCAAAAGAGCTTGATGAGTTTGCTCGTTTGTCGGCTACTAAACTAGGCTTTACTTTAGAAGAAATAGAAGAATGGCAGTGCTGTGGTGCGGTTTATCCGCTTGGCACTGATGAGGTGGCTTCTAAACTACCAGTTATTCGTGCTTTAAATGAAGCTAAAAAGAAAAATCAGCCGTTAGTTACACTTTGCTCGGCGTGCCACCATGTGTTTAAAAGAGTTAATGATGATATGAAGAACAATAAAGACATTAGAGATACCGTTAAAAACTACGACGAAGAACTAGAATACAAAGGCGAAACCGAAGTTTTGCACTACTTAGAGGTAATTAAAAACTTTGTTGGGTTTGATAAGCTTAAGGCTATGGTGGAAACCCCTTTGAAAGGGCGAAAAGTTGGTGCTTATTATGGCTGTATGCTACTCAGGCCAAGCAGCATTATGCAGTTTGATGACCCAGAGAATCCCACGATTTTTGAAGATTTTTTAAGAGCAATTGGGGCAGAGCCTGTTATCTATCCTTACCGTAACGAATGTTGTGGTGGATACATATCGCTAAAAGAAAAACAAAAAGCTCAAGGCATGGTAGAAAAAATTGTTGAAAATGCTACGAGCAACGGAAGTAAGGAGTTAATTACGGCGTGCCCTTTATGCCAGTATAATGTGAAGCAAACAGCAGGTGAAGATTTGCCCGTATACTACTTTACAGATTTGTTGGCAGAAGCACTTGGCTTAAAGGAGGGAGAAGCTGATGTATAAAACTAACAACACAGAAGAACTTTTAAACATAAGCGGTGCAGATATAAAAAGGTGTATGAAATGTGGGCGTTGCTCAGCTTCTTGCCCATCATATGAAGATATGGATATTTTGCCGCATCAGTTTGTGTCTTTTGCTGAAAATGGCAGGGCAGAAGACTTAATGGCTTCTGAATCTTTATGGAAATGCCTTTCTTGCTTTGCATGTATAGAGCGTTGCCCAAGAGATGTAAAACCTGCAAGATTAATAGAAGCCGCAAGGCTTATGATTATACGCAAGCAAGGCGAAGATTATCTTTCGCCTGATGAAATACCAGAACTTTTAAACCCTGAAGTTCCGCAACAGCTTTTAGTTTCGGCGTTTCGTAAGTATAGGAGATAAAAATGATAACAACAACTTTAAAAGGCGAAAAAGTTACGCTTAGGCTGGCTGAAACTAAGGATTTAGAGGCTTGTTATTATTGGGAATATGAAGAAGAAAAGCAGGAGGCTGCTAAATGGAATGGTCCTTTTTATATTCGTAAAGAAATAACTCAAGCCGAATTTATTGAAAAATGGGAAAATTATGAGATATTACCTAATGTACCAGGGCTATTAATTATAGAGGTTGATGGCGAATTGATTGGGATAGTGGATGCCGACTGGGTTGATAAAAATTCTAACTGGCTTGAAGCTGGCATTATTATTTATAAGCCAGAATATTGGGGCGGAGGTTACGGCACAGAAGCGTTTAAGCTTTTTATTGATTATTTGTTTACTAATACATCACTTCACCGTTTAGGTATGTCTACTTGGTCTGGAAATATTCGCATGATGAAAGCTGCCAAAAAAATTGGCATGGTAGAGGAAGCCCGCATCCTACAAGCCAGAATAGTAGATGGAAAATACTACGATGCCATTAAAATGGGAATTTTAAGAGGCGAATGGGAATTATTAAAATAGGAGGTTGTTATGCAAAGAGTAGGTGTTTTTGTTTGCCACTGTGGCTCTAATATTAAGGCCACTGTTGGCACAACTGAAATTAAAGAAAAAATAAAATCAGAGCTTGGCGTTGTTTTTGCAGACGAGTATCCTTACATGTGTGCAGAAGCAGGGCAAGGGATGATATTAAATGCAATAAAAGAACATAATTTAACTGGGATTGTTGTAAGTGCGTGTTCTCCACGTATGCACGAAACAACTTTTAGAAAAGTTGCGGCAAAGGCGGGATTAAATCCGTACATGGTTGAAATTGCAAATATTCGTGAGCAATGCTCATGGATACATAAAAATATGGAAGAAGCAACGGTAAAAGCCTTAGCACTAACCAGAGCAGCCATTGCCAAAGTGCATTTAAACACTCCACTTTTTCCAGAAGAAAGCAAGGTTACAAAACGTGCACTAGTAATTGG
>WQZK01000143.1 GCA_009780765.1 Defluviitaleaceae bacterium | reverse complement strand
TAAAGGAGCAATTTCTTTAATAATATTTCCTGCATGAATACCTTTTTTAACAACATCATCAGTTGCCATTGAAACAATGCTAACTGCTCCATCGTATGCACCCATTAAAACAATAACGCCAGATCCAAGCTTGTCTTTAACTTGGTCGCCCATGGTTCTAAGAGCCTGATTGTCTTGGTTATCAATACGTACAGCAATTGTGTTTACGCCTTTTATCTGAGTTGCCACGTTTTCAATCGCTTCATCAATGATATTTCCAGAAAGGTTTTGCTTGAGTTTATCAAGCTCACCTTTAAGACCTTTAACTTGTTCTATATAGCTTTGTGCTTTTTCAACAAAGTTTTCAGGATTTGCCTTAAAAATTTCACGAAGTTTTAAGAGCATTTCTTCACGCATGTTATAATATTCGATTACGTTTTGACCAGTTATAGCCTCAATACGCCTAACGCCCGCTGCAATTCCGTTTTCTGATAAAATCTTAAAAACACCAATTTGGCTTGTGTTTTTAACATGTGTACCGCCGCATAATTCTGTGGCATAATCGCAAGCCTTAACAACTCTAACAGTATCTGCATATTTCTCGCCGAAAAGTGCCATTGCACCCATTTCTTTTGCCTCATCCATACTTGTTTCAAAAATTTCGATACAAAGAGCATCATAAATTTTTTCGTTTACAATTTCTTCAATTTGTTTAATTTCTTGAGGGGTTAAAGCCTCAAAATGTGTAAAGTCGAACCTAAGCCTAGAAGGCGTTACATTAGAGCCAGCCTGTTCTATATGGTTACCGAGTAAATCTCTTAAAGCTTTTTGTAAAATATGTGTTGCTGTGTGGTTTCTTTCGGTTGATTGCCTTGTTTTCTTATCTACCTCGGCAATTGCAAGCTGATCTACTTTGATGCTTCCATCAACAATTTTTCCACAGTGAACATGCTTATTTCCCACAACCTTTACGCAGTCAACAACTTCAATCATTCCGCTTCCAGTTTTAATTATTCCACTATCGCCAGCTTGCCCGCCAGCTTCGGCATAAAATGGCGTTTTATCAAGGATTATGCTAACCTCTGCACCACTTTCGGCAAAATCTACAATCTCATTATCTAAAATAATATGCTTGATTGTAGCACTATCTAAAGAAAGCGATGTATATCCGATAAACTCGGTATGTTCATTTGGGTCTAATTTATTAAATACCGTATCGTCAGCGCCCATATAACCATGCTCCGAGCGGCTAGACCTAGCCAGTTCGCGTTGTTTAAGCATTTCTTGCTCAAAGCCGTATTCATCAATTTCAATATGTTCTTCGCCAAGCATTTCTTTTAAAAGTTCAACAGGGAAGCCATATGTGTCGTAAAGCTTAAACGCTTCTTCGCCTGTCATTTCTTTTAGGTGCAATTCTTTTATTTTAGCTATTTTTTCGGCTATCATGGCAGTGCCTGCCTCTAGTGTTTCTAAGAAGCGGCTTTCTTCAATGTTAACAAGCCTAAGAATATAATCTTGTTTTTCTAATAACTCAGGGTATGCCCCCTTAAACTCACCAATAACAACTTTGCATAGGTTTTCTAAAAACTTATCTTGTATACCTAAAAGCCTACCGTGGCGAATTGCACGACGGAGTAGCCTACGAAGAACGTAGCCACGACCCTCGTTATTAGGCAAAACTCCATCTGCAAGCATAAATGTAACAGAACGCATATGGTCTGTAACAATTCTGATGCTTAAGTCTTTGTGAGAATCTTTGCCATATTCGGTTTTAGAAATTAAAGAAACTTCATCACGAATGGCTTTAAACGTATCAATATCAAAGATAGAAGAAACATTTTGCATAACAAGGCTAATACGTTCAAGCCCCATACCTGTATCTATATTTTTGTTTGGAAGAGGGGAGTAAGAGCCGTTTTCTTCTTTGTTAAGCTCAATAAATACTAAATTCCAAACTTCCATAAATCTATCACAATCGCAACCAACGGCACAATTTTCTTTTTTGCAGCCGTATTCTTCGCCCATATCGAAGAATATTTCAGAAGATGGACCACATGGGCCTGTAGTACCAACTTCCCAAAAATTATCATCCCTGCCAAGCTTAAAAATTTTGTCTTTTGGAAGACCAACTTTGTTTTCCCAAATAGAAAATGCTTCATTGTCTTCTTCAAAAACCGAAACAAAAAGCCTATTTAAGGGGAGTTCTAACTTTTCGATAATAAATTCCCAGGCCCATTTTATAGCCTCTTCTTTAAAATAGTCGCCGAAAGAAAAATTTCCAAGCATTTCAAAGAAAGTGCCATGTCTAGGTGTTATTCCAACATTGTCAATGTCGACCGTTCTTATACATTTTTGGCAAGTTGTCATCCTCTTACTGGGCGGGGTTTCTATTTCTGTAAAATATGTTTTAAGTGGTACCATTCCAGCACTTATAAGAAGCAAACTGTTATCATTTTCAGGCACAAGCGAAGCACTTTTTTGCTTTAAATGTCCTTTTTCTTCAAAAAACAAAAGAAATTTTTCGCGAATTTCGTTTAAACCCATGTATTTCATAAAAATCCTCCACACTAATTTCCTATAATCTTTTTATTATACACTATATAGAAAGTTTTGGCAAGCTTATTTCTGTTTTGAACAAATCGCCATCGATAGAAATATTTAAGCTGCCGCCATGCAAATCTATTATGTCTTTTGCGATTGATAAGCCAAGCCCACTGCCTTCTGTTGTTCTTGATTTATCTCCACGCTTAAATCTTTCAAACAGCTCGCTGGCATCAAAGTCTAGCTCATATGCAGAAATATTTTTCATAATAATTTCTATAGTTTTTTCAGTTTCTGCTATAGAAACATAAACCCTAGTTTCTTTTTTAGAATATTTGGTGATATTTCCAACCAAATTATCAAAAACACGCCACATTTTTTGCCCGTCAATCATAACAGGAACAAAGTCGTTAGATGTTGTAATTTTAAAATCCAAATTAGATTTTTTTATCTTCTCATCAAGCTCACCAAGGGTTTGCTGCAAAAGCTGGACGATATTTATTTTGTTATAATTTAATTCTATGTTGCTAGAGCTAAGCTTTGCCGCCTCAAACAAATCATTAATCAGCATTTTAAGCCTGTGTGATTTTTGTGCTAAAACTTCAGTATACTCTTTTTCGGGCTCACCAAGCTCTAATCCTCTAAGCAGTTCAACATAATTAATTATGCTTGTAAGTGGAGTTTTTAAATCGTGCGAAACATTTGTAATAAGCTCGGTTTTCATGCGTTCGCTTTTAAGCATTTTTTCAAGATTTTTCTTAAATCCAAGATTTATTTGGCTTAGCTTGTTTAACAATATTTCTTTTTCTGGTGGAATATCGCCATAAGACCCTTCAGAAATATTATTTATATAAAAGCCAAGTTTTGAATAATTTACAATAATTTTAAGGCTTATGATTGCAAGAACAATAACCGCCAAAATTATTATAGTTAAAACTACAAAAAGCATGTTGTAGTAAAATCTATTAATAACGATTGTAAAGCCTATAAAACCCAAAACAAAAATGCCCGAAAACATAAAAAATGAAATAATCGGGAAAAAATGCGGGCTATACTTTCGCATAATAGCAAAATCGGTTACAGACTTGTTTAAAAATTTTATATCGGGCTCACTTTTTATTAAGCCTTTATTTTTACATAGTTTTATCGTGTAGAAAATACCATAGATAAACACATATCCCATAAAGCTCATTACAATAAAATATGCGAAGTTGGTGATTTGAACCAAATCGGCGTGTATAAAAATGTCAAATGGACTCCTGAAAAAACGATTTAAAAATGCACTTGCTAGAATTACACTAAAAAATTTTAACACAAGCGGAACTCTTTCATAAATTTCAAAACTAAAGCCCTTTTTAGGAATTTGCCATAAAAGAACAACAAAAACAAGCACCAAACACAAAAATATTATGTTGTATCTTACAACTTGAGTACGCCAAAACTCTAAATTTTCTGCATTTCTTTCTGAAATATTTTCTAAAATCTGAACAACAAAACTATTTACAGGCTGGTTTGTAGGAACAAAGATATAGCCCTCAATTTCATTTTGCGAAAAGCTACGATTTAAAGGAACACCATTAAAAAGTGCATCTATTTCAGACAAATTAACAGCAAAGAGATAAGCCTCGCCTTCAGGCATGTTCGTAAAAATTTCATCCAAAACCAAGTCGTGGATATAATAGGCAAACTCGTGCGTTGTGTTTAAATAATTTCCAACACCTTCAAAATTAAGCCTTTCGTCGCCTAAAAGCCTTTCGCGTATATGCTCTATTTCAGATATGTATATGGCATCTAGCCTGTTCATATCGTTTGTAAAATCAGATAAGGCTTGCTCGCGCTCTTCTTCTGTAGAATTTGTGTTAAAAAGAACATTGTTAAGAACAGAAACACTTGTTTCCTGCTGAATTTTTAGGTTTGCTTCTAGGTTTAAAATTGCATTTTGTATATCTTCTTCACTAATTCGCTCATCATCCGATGTATTAAGAAAATTTCTATGATGAATATAAAAGCGATTTAAATTTCTTGCGTATCTTACTATTTCATTTTGTACAATTTGATTTTCTTGAAGTGCCGAAATGCTTAGCTGAAACAAGTCATATTCAGGTATAGCCCTACTATAATAATCGGCTCTTCGCCTTGCAGTGTAACCCAAAACAAAAACACAAACCATGAAAAAAAGTATTATATGTTTTAGTCTATTTTTCATCAACCTTATATCCAACGCCCCACACCACCTTTAGATAAATCGGCTCTTTTGGATTTACTTCAATTTTTTCACGAATACGCCTTATATGCACGGCGACTGTGTTCTCGCTATTATAAAATGGCTCGTTCCAAACTTTTTCATATATTTCTTCAATAGAAAAAGTTATGTTTTTATTTTCCATTAAAAGTTGTAAAATCTTAAATTCTATAGGCGTTAGGTGAACCTCCTTACCATCAACAAAAACTTCGCTGGTTCTTTTGCTTAAAACAAGCCCACGAATTGTTATTACGTTATCAGATTCTTTAACTTTTTCATAATTATCATATTTTACATATCGCCTTAGGTTGCTTTCAATTCGAGCCATAAGCTCTAAGAGGTTAAAAGGTTTAGTTATGTAATCGTCTGCACCAACGTTAAGCCCTGAAATAACATCTTTATCTTCCGATTTGGCTGAAAGAATAATTATCGGAATATCTTTAGTTTCTCTTATTTTAAGCGTGGCTTCTATCCCGTCCATTTCAGGCATCATTACGTCCATTAAAATTAGATGTACCTCTGTACTATCAAGTATTTCAAGGGCTTGTAC
>WQZK01000142.1 GCA_009780765.1 Defluviitaleaceae bacterium | reverse complement strand
CTATACTTCGGCATTTTTCAAGCAGGTATGCCTGTAATTGGGTATTTTCTTGCAATGTGGTTTTCTGATAGGATAGTTAGATTTGGGCCATATATTGCATTTGTGTTGTTATTATTTCTTGGTGCAAAAATGATTTTATCAAGCCGTAAAAAAGATGATTGTAGTTGCGGATGTTGTGAAAATTGCTCGTCTGTAGAGGACGTTCGCCTAACCCCTACAAAAATGCTGCCATTAGCCGTTGCAACAAGCATCGATGCTTTGGCTGTTGGTGTTTCGTTCGCACTATTAAGAATTAATATAACGCTTGCCGTTTCATTAATCGGCATAGTAACGCTTACATTGTCAACAATTGGTGCAAAAATTGGAAGCTTTTTTGGTACTAAGTTTAAATCTAAAGCCGAAGCCATTGGCGGCTTAATACTAATCGGCATGGGGTTAAAAATTTTAATCGATCACCTTATTAATTAATTCTGCATATATTAAAGTCTTGTAAAATAAAATTTTATAAGGCTTTTTTTATTTTCACTTAGGAGGTATAAAATGGCAAAGAAAATAAGAAACAAATTAACAGATATGCTAGAGCTTCCTAAAGAGGTTGTTTTGGGATTGCCTTTAATTTCTATTATAGGCTCTGAAGAGATTTCTATTGAAAATTATAAAGGCATAATAGAGTACACCTCAGAACGCATAAGAATCAACACTTCTTGCGGTGTTTTAAAAATAGAGGGCAGAAACATGGTTTTAAAGCAAATAACAAGCGAAAATATGCTAATTACGGGTAGTATTTTAAAATTCGAGTACCTTATTTAGATGGTGGTGAAAAAATGATTTTAAATCTATGGAAATATTTAAAAGGATATGTTATTATAGAGGTAACAGGCTTTTCGGTTTCGAGGTTTGTAAACTTGGCAGTTCATAAAGGCATATATATTTGGGATGTTAGCCACGAAAAAGACAGAGTTATCATGAAAGTTTCGGTAAAAGGCTTTAAACTTCTTAAGCCTTGTGCCAAAAAAACAAAATGCAAATTTAAAATTATCGAAAAAAAAGGGCTTCCATTTTTTGCTTTTAGATATAGAAAAAGAAAAATATTTGTTGCAGGATTTGTCTTTTTTATAGCGTTTGTATACTTTTTATCGTCTTTTATATGGCTTGTGGAGGTTGACGGTACAGACCGCATATCTCAAGAAGATATTATCAGGTTTTCAGAAGAACATGGCCTTAGAGTTGGTGGTTTGAAATTTGGTATAAATCGTCGAGAACTTGAAGCAGCAATGATAAACGAATTTCCTTACATATCATTCATAAACATAGGCATAAGAGGCACAAAGGCCACAATAAGCATTGCTGAAACAATACCGCCACAAGAAATTTTAGACCGCTCTGCTCCTAGCGATATTATTGCAAAAAGAGATGGTGTTATTATGGGCGTTCATGTTAGCACAGGGACTGCAATTGTTAGGGAATTTGATGTTGTTTCTGAGGGTGATTTATTGGTTAGCGGGCATCTAACAGTTTCAGAAGATAGAGACCCCGAAGGGCTTGTAAATACTCACACATTTGCCGATGCTATTGTACTTGCTAGATATTACTACCCTATCAATTTTGAGGTTGAAAGAGAATATATACAAAAGAATTTTACAGGTAATACAAAAAATAGACGACGCTTTATTTTGTTCGGTAGAGAAATAAATTTATTTAGCTCTTCCATTTCATATACAAACTATGATAAAATAAGAGAAAGAACTCAATTACGCCTAGGAGAAAATTATCCGCTACCATTTATCATCGTAACAGATAGATACTTCGAGTTCGAGCCAATAGTATCACAAAAGAGCCTCGTAGATATGCAAGAAGAAGCGGCTGCAATAGTTACAAACCGCATAATTAGAGAGTTTGACTTTGGAGCAGATGTTTTTGAAAAAATCATCAACCTAGAGGAAACTGAAAGAGGCTTAAGCGTTAGTGCAACGATTATCACGATAGAAGATATTGGCAAAAATGTACGTATAGAAATACCAGAACAATTGGAAACACCATTGGAGGATGAAGAAATTGAGTAAAGACATACACAAAATAGACATAAATAGCGACTATTTAAGCAATATTTTTGGCAAGTTTGACGAAAATATTAAAAAAGTTGAAAAAGAATTTTCGGTAAACATTGTAAACAGAGGCGATGGTGTAAATATAATTGGTGAAGAAGAAAATATTAAAAAAGCCGATTTGATTATGCAAAAGCTAGTTGCCTTTGCCGAAAAAGGTGAAGAAATTACAGAACAAGCAATAAATTATATTATTGATTCTATATCCGACAAGGATTTTGGAGATGTAGAAAAAATAAATGATGATTTTGTTTGTATGACAATTTCAGGAAAGCCCATAAAACCAAAAACTATGGGGCAAAAGAAATACTTAGAGCAAATTAGAAAAAACACAATAACTTTTGGCGTTGGCCCTGCGGGAACAGGCAAAACATATCTCGCTATGGCAATGGCAATTACTGCTTTTAAAAATAACGAGGTTAGCCGCATTATTTTAACACGCCCTGCAATAGAAGCTGGCGAAAAACTTGGCTTCTTGCCGGGTGATTTGCAGCAAAAAGTAGACCCGTATCTTAGACCTTTATATGATGCACTTTACGAAATTATGGGTGCTGATAACTTTTTAAAGAACATGGAAAGAGGGACAATCGAAGTTGCTCCCCTAGCCTACATGCGTGGACGAACGCTTGATAATGCTTATATCGTTCTAGATGAAGCACAAAACACCACACCAGAGCAAATGAAAATGTTTCTAACTCGTATTGGATTTGGCTCAAAAGCATTAATTACAGGCGATATTACACAAATAGACTTGCCAGATGGCAAAAAATCTGGCATAATAGAAGCATTAAAGATTTTACAAGACATCGAGGGGATTGGCATTAGCCATCTTACAAATAAAGACGTTGTAAGGCATCCACTCGTTCAAAAAATTATAGGTGCTTACGAAAAGCACGAAGAAAAAACTAAAAAAGTTTATAAGGTTAGAAAAAAATAGCGAGGTGTACAAATGAGCAAAGCTAAAAGCAAAATTAAGCTAAATATTTTCTTAATTTTAATATCTTTTGCGTTTACAATTTATCTAATACTTACAGGGCCATTTATTCGTGGAGAGGGCTTTCAAATTAGTGTTGGTGATGTTTCTAGTAGGCTTTTTACAGCCACAAGGGAGGTTGAAAACCGCGTAGAAACCGAAAGACGTAGAGAGGTTGCATATAACTCTATTGAGCAAAGGTTTGCACGTGATACCGAAGCAATTGAAAGAACCTTAGACAATCTTGACAGCTTTTTTGAGGAAATGGACAGACTAAGGGTTATTTTCGAGCCTTTTGCTTCGCCTGAGCCTATCTTTGAAGTTGATGAAGAAGGCAATGAAGTTTTATTGCCTTCTCCTCTTCCTCCGCCTTTAAATTCTCATTTAACAGAGGTTTTTGAGTCTGGATTTATTCGCTATCTTGCGTTGCTTGAAGAAGAAATTTTCGAGAATTTTGAGAATAATGTTAGAAATCATATGGATTTTGTTTTAATGGGCGATATTAGAGAAACAACCGTTCAAAGAACTTTGGTAGAAATACAGTCTTATTTTAACGATTACTATATTGAGGTTGAGTTATCTCGCATGGGGTATGCAATTTTGGCCGAATATCTAGAGCCTAATATGATTTATGACGAAGAGCTAACGCAATCATTAAGAGAAGAGGCGGCCGAAAATGTAACTCCCGTAGTTTTAATGCGTGGCGAAGAAATTGTTAGAGAAGGTCAAAGAATTACAGAAGAAGCTTATCAAATTTTAGATGATTTAGGTCTTATCGCAAGAGATGGAATTGAAAATTATGCCCCTGTTTTAGGTGCAGTTTTATTAGCTATGCTTGTTTTTGGCTTTGCTTTGTACTATATTAACAGATTTAACAAAGAAGTTGGCAGAAATAATAAAGAAGTTTTACTATTATTCACACTCTATATGGTTGTTATAATTTCTGCACACTTTTTAACAAATCTGCCATTTGTTTTTATACCTACATTGGCATTTGTTATGCTTGTTGGAATTTTAATTGAGCAAAGGCTTTCGCTTGTTTTAAACATTGCTATAACAATAATTACTTTCTTAATAGTTCAAGGCGAAATGAGCTTTATTGTTTACTTTACTATTACAGGCATCGTTATGGCTCTAATTTCAAAGTATGCTAACCAAAGAAATAATTTAATTTTAGTTGGGCTTGTAATTTCGGCAATTTCAGCAGTTACTTACGCATCAGTTGCTGCTTTGATTGTTCGCAACTTTACGAACGAAATTTTTATAACAATGCTCTATGCCTTTGGTTTCGGCATTTTAACAGTTCTTATATGTATTGGCAGTTTGCCACTTTGGGAGGCACTTTTTGGCATAATAACACCTATAAAACTTTTAGAACTTATAAATCCTAACAATCCATTACTTAAGCAACTTGCGATAGAGGCACCGGGAACATATCACCACAGCATCATCGTTGCAAATTTAGCAGAAGCTGCCGCTAATGACATTGGTGCAGATTCCAACATTGCAAGGGTTGGCGGATATTTCCAAGATATTGGAAAACTAAAATATCCACAATACTTTATAGAAAATCAAGTTGGGCAAAATCCGCATGACTTTTTAGAACCTCACCAAAGCTCAAAAATTATAGTGGGGCATGTTGAGCATGGGCTTAAATTGGCCGAAAAATATAAACTTCCTAAAGTTGTTAAAGATATTATTGCCGAGCATCACGGAAATGGCGTTACTGGCTATTTCTACATCAAGGCAAAAGAAGAGCTTGGCGAAGATAATGTTAATAAAGACGATTTTAGGTATCAGCAAAGAAACCCACAAAGCCGCGAGGCCGCTATTGTAATGCTTGCAGATATTGCCGAGGCGGCGGTTAGAAGCAAGTTCTCTAAAAACAGGTCGATGGAAGAAATTGATGCTTTTGTTAGAAAGCTGATTAACAACCACCTTAGCTCTGGCACACTTGAAGATAGCAAACTTATGATTAAGGATATGACTGTAATTGGTGATGCTTTTATGAGAGTTTTTAAAGGCATGTATCATGAGCGAATTCCGTACCCTGAAGAAAAGAAAAAAGCCGAGGTACAAGAATAAATGTTGATTTTTATAGATAATGAAACTAATGAAGAGTTTTTGTATGAAGAGCTTTTAAAAAGTGTTGTAAAGTGCTCTTTAGCATACGAAAACTTCCCTCATAACGCTGAAATAAGCATACTTATAGTGAATGATTTAGAAATTCAAAAAATCAACAAAGAGCATCGCAAAAAAGATATGCCAACGGATGTT
>WQZK01000141.1 GCA_009780765.1 Defluviitaleaceae bacterium | reverse complement strand
TTTTGGCTCATAAAGCCCAAGTATTAACTTAAGTATTGTTGACTTTCCAGAACCAGAGCCACCAATAATAGCTACTTTTTTGCCATGAGGTATTTCAAAGGATATATTATGTAATACATTTGGGGTATCCTCGGTATATGTAAAACTTATATCATCAAATACAATAGCCGATTTTTCAGTTACGGCAAGTCTTTGTCTGTTACCAATATTTTCAAACTCTCCTGTGATGCTTTCGTTAAGCCTTATGGCTCCTGCCATCCATGTTTTCACATTGCCTAAAGATTGAGATAAATTCATAAGCCAACTAGCAGCCATCATTCCAATACCTGTAAAGGCAATAAAGTCTGAAATAAGCATTGTACCATTTACCACCGCAAAGCCAGATGCAATAAAAATAAATACGATAGGGAGTGTTGAAAATATAAACCCTGCCAAAACAATTGTAGAGAAAAAACGTATTCTCTGCATAGCCGCTTTAAAAAATTCTTTATAAGCAGATATATAACGGCTTTCTAACTCTTCTTCTAAAGAATATGCAATTATGGTTGCAGTGTTTTGCAAAGAGTCATTTACAACTGCATTAAATTTAGCACTTGCCTCTGATGCTTTTTTTGCAGTTTTTTGAATTGGTGCAGAAATAATCACCTGAACAATTGCAAGAACAGGGAAAGAAGCGATAAAAATAAGAGTATAAAGCCAGTTCATATAGAACATATAAACTGCCACTACTATAAGCAACATGAAATCCGAAACCATTTGCAATGCACCACTACTTACTAATAAAACAGCTTGAGGTAAATCAGTTGTAAAAATAGATAAATTTTCGCCACTATTTGCTTTTTCAAGCCTTGCAAATGGTTGATGCAAGAAAAACTTAGCGAAATTAACTCTAAACTTATATCCTACACTCCCCGAAAATCTACCTAAGAACAGGGCAGATGAAGCCGAAAAAATTGCTCTTATGCCCATTATTGCAGTAAGAACAAGCAAAAATCTTAAAATTGCACTAGTATCAAATTGATAGGCGGCTTGCCCCATCTCTCCAACAAATATTTGTGACACAACAAAGCTAGCAGATACAATAAGTGATGCTACGATAAAAAATAGAAAAAATCCTACATGTGGAATATTATTTTTTTTAAGCGTTGTTAAAAATGTTTTAATGATAGTTCCTCCTCATTTTTAAATTTTAAATTAACTATACTTTTGCTCCTGCCTAGATCATATGCAATTCTCTCAATAATTCGTATTTTATAGAATCGTAATAAATCAATTTATTAATAGTTGATCTAACTTGCTTAATTCAAAGTAGTCTTTCTTTTTCATTCTATAGAGCCTATCATATTAAAGTGATAAGTTAAATAAAATTATACTTGTAGCTACTCCAACATTTAAAGACTCACACTTTTCATTCATCTTAATATTTACCTTAATATCGCATATATCTAATAATTCATCTCCTACCCCATCACCTTCATTGCCAACTAAAACAGCTCGTTTTTTATTTGCCTTGACAGAATTCAAACTTAAACCATCTTTTACATCTGTGCCAATAATTTGATAATTTTGCTTTCTAAGTGTTAAAATAAAGTCTTTTATAGGAGATTTAATAATATTTATGTGAAAAATCATGCCTTGCGTTGCCTGAACTACTTTTTGGTTATACACATCAACACTATTATTTAGCACAATTGTATCAACATTAAAAGCAACTGCACTTCTAATAATAGTACCAAGGTTGCCGGGATGATGAATTTGATCTACAAGCAATATATTGTTTCCGTAATGACTTTCTTCTTTTTGATAGCAAATTCCTAAAACTTTAGTGGGTGTTGCTAGAGATGATAGTTTTTCCATAACATCATATGTTACTTGATATGACGGTACGCTAAAAGTATTATTTTTCTCTGTTGAGATTACTTCTTTTAAGCAATTTGCCTTATAAGCTTCCGAAACAAGGTGATAACCTTCTACAATAAAGAGTTTTTGCTTATCTCTATGTATTTTGTTCTTTAATTTGCCCCACTGTAGCACTCTAAAATTAGTAGTAGAATTTATTATAGACATAGTATTAACCTGCTTTCATTTAGATAAATTATATCAAAAGAAAAGTATATAAAAAAGATACCAAGAGTTGACTTTCGCAACTCTTGGTTGAATTATTAATTTCTTAAAGTTACAGAAGATTGCTCAACTTTAATATCATTATCTTTTGTTATGCTTAATTTTACTTTATTACCATTTCCATCATCTGCGGTTAGTTTTTCAAGGTCATACTTTTTAAAAAACTCAACAAGCTCGTTATCTACAAAATCATGCCATCTTGGATTAGTATTTTCATTCATAACTAAAATTCTCCTTTGTTTTTGAATAATATTGTTTTTAATTTAAATAAAAAAAGCACGAAACGAGATTCGAACTCGCGACCCTCGCCTTGGCAAGGCGATGCTCTACCACTGAGCCATTCGTGCATTTAAAAGCGGGTGAAGGGAATCGAACCCTCGTGTTCAGCTTGGAAGGCTGACGTTCTACCATTGAACTACACCCGCATATTATTAAGTTTTAAACCACTTATATATGATACACTAATTTTTTGCAATTGTCAACCCCTAAAATTGATTTTTTATTTTAACTTAAAAGGGTTATAAAAGCTCTCAATCGGATTCGAACCGACGACTTACGCCTTACCATGGCGTTACTCTACCTGCTGAGTTATGAGAGCCTATAAAGTAATAATACTAACTGTAAACTACAAAAACGTAAAATACTTATTATCTACTATAAAAGGTATAGCCAATTCCATCCCATTCAGAATTAAGTTCTGAATGTAAAGTGAAGCTATCGTTTGTATATTCCTCTATAACTTTATGCCAAAAAAGGAGTGCAGGCTTGTTTGTATGAATAACTCTAACTTCCCATTCTTCTTTAAATAAGTCGAATATATACTTTGCCGCAAAATTTCCAACATTATTTCCTCGGTACTTTCTCATAACAAAAAACTGTGCAATACTATGGGCCTTTTCATTGGTAGTATATTTGCAAGACTTGCTAACCAGTATGAAACCTGCAAAATTACCATCAACTTTAATGAAAAATGGATGCTTTGTTTTTTCACTCCAGTAGACGTCTAAGTGTGAATATCCATAAAACCCATGCTTATCAACATCTGCATTTGTGTACTCTGAAAAGTCGTAGCAGTATAATTCCATCAATTGCCTTAATACAGATTTTTGTAATTTCTCTGCTGGAATTACTTCAATATTCATGCCTTTGCTCCTTTGTTAAAAATGAATTTAACACACATAAACCAGCCTAAATTTTAACATAAATATACTATGTAGTCAAGCCTTTTCTTTAATAATTTTTTCAACTTTTTTTCTTGCACGTTGAATTGCATTGTCGATAGCTTTTTCATCTTTGCCAGTTTTTTCAGCAATTTCAAAATAACTATTACCGTCAAGATAAAGCGTTAACACCTCATTTTCAAGCCCTGAAAGATGCTTTAAGAGGCTTTCTTCTATGTAAATTTTATCTTCTTCGCTTATCAACAAATCTTCAGGATTAGAAACACTTTTTGGTATTAGCTCTTCTATAAATTGCCTTTCCTCTTCATCATAGACAGATTTATTTAAAGAAATATAAGAGTTAAGCGGCATATGTTTTTGTCTTGTTGCGGTTTTTATTGCCGTAATTATTTGCCTTGTGATACACATACCTGCAAATGTATTAAAATTAACTTCTTTTTCATGTTTAAAATCTCTGATAGCTTTATATAAACCAATCATGCCCTCTTGGATAATATCTTCCTTATCTGCACCTATAAGAAAATAAGCCCTAGCCTTTATTTTAACTAAGTTTTTGTACTTTGTTATAATATATTCCATTGCATGCTCGTCATTATTATTAACCATTACAATAATTTCTTCATCAGAAATTTTTTCATACTTATTTTTTAAAGTCAAGGCTTAATCCCCCTTTTCCAGACGCATTTTAAGAAGCCATCTTCTAGTTTTTTCATCAACATTATCTAGAAGTGTATTATTTTTAATTGGGCGTTTTTTTGTATAATTTTCTTGTATTTTTTTATTAGCTTCGGTAATTTCTAAGTATAATTCTTTTACAGAAATTCTATAAGCACCTCTACCCATAATCATTGTTTGTTCAAGGCTATCGTTAGTTGCAACTCGGACTTTATGTTTTTTTGAAAAGCCAAGCACCATTTTTTCAATATACATATCGGCCGACTCGTTTTCTTTTGTATAAACAACACTAATATTATTATCTTGATATTCAAGCCCAGTGTTATCTTTAACTTTATGTGCATCAAACACAACTATGATTTTTATGTCTGTAAATCCTTGATAATTACTTAAAAGCTCTAAAAGTTTTAGTCTAGCATTTTCTAGACTATCATTTGCCAAATCAATAAGAACAGTCCAAGCAAATATTATGTTATAGCCATCTACAAGCAAATACTCAATCACCCTAGAAAATTCCTTTGTCTAACAACCTCATACATCAAAAGCCCAGCCGCAACCGATGCGTTTAATGACGTGATTTTCCCATACATAGGAATTTTTATTCTATAATCGCATTTTTTTTCAATAAGGTTAGAAACGCCTTCACCTTCGCCACCTATAACAAGAGCAATAGCACCTGTTAAATTTTCTTTATAATAAGGCTTGCCATGCATTTGGCCAGCCGCAACCCAAACGCCAGCCTTTTTCAAACCTTCAATAACCATAGGAAGATTAGTAACCCTAGCCACTGACAAATGCTCAATAGCACCAGCCGAAGTTTTAGAAACAACGCCAGAAACTGAAACAGAACGACGCTTAGGAATAATAATTCCATGAACACCAGAGGCTTCTGCCGTACGAATTATTGCACCAAAATTATGTGGGTCTGTAATTCCATCTAAAATCAAAATAAAAGGGTCTTCTCCCCTAGCCTTTGCTATATTTAAAATATCTTCAACTTGCACATATTCCTTAGCTGGCCTTGTTGCAATAACGCCTTGGTGCGGAATACCGCCTGCCATTTCGTCTAGTTTTTCTTTTGCAACACCAGAAACAACAATGCCTCTCTCTTTAGCTTTAGCAACGATAGCTTTAACCGAGCCTTCTGCCTCGCCAGTTTTGATAAATATTTTGTCAATAGTTTTATCGTGATTAATTGCCTCTAAAACGGCATTTCTGCCAATTAATAACAATTCATCCTCTTCGCGGAACTCTCTTCTTTTATCTCTTGTATCTCTTGAAAAATTCTTTTTCACGTGCTTTGCTCCTTTATGTTTATACAAATTTCAAACAGCTCTAAAATCCTGTTAATATCACCTTTAAGGTATAAATATCCAAAAAGTGCCTCTAG
>WQZK01000140.1 GCA_009780765.1 Defluviitaleaceae bacterium | reverse complement strand
TCTAAATGTTCGTTATGAAGCATTAGCCCTAAAACATCATACTTATAGTCGTAAAGCCCAAATAAAACGCCTGCACCTACATCATCAACCCCTGCTTCCATCGCTCTATCAAATGCAGTTGAATGATACATATAGTCACTTTTTGGACCCTTAGGATGAACCCTTTCATAAGTTTCTTGATGATAAGTTTCTTGAAAAAGTATATAAGTGCCAATCTGTGCGGCCTTTAGCATTTTATATTCATCAACCGTGGTTGCAGCTATGTTAACATTAACACGCCTAATTTCGCCATTTTCAAACTTCATGCTATAAATTGTTTTTATACATTCTAAAATGTAATCTATGGGGCAATTCTCTTGATCTTCACCCGCTTCTAAGGCAATACGCTTGTGCCCCATTTTTTCAAGAACCTTAACCTCTTGCATAACTTCTGCCATGCTTAATTTGCGACGCCTAAACGAGGAATCGCAATTAAATCCACAATATTCACACTGATTAACGCAATAATCACTCACATATAATGGTGCAAAAACAACCACACGTTCGCCATAAACATGTGATTTTATTTTTCTTGCTATTTCAAAAATTCGGTCGATATATTTTTTTTCTTGAACAACCAAAAGAGCGGCTACATCTTGATGGGATAAACCCTCAAACCGCTCAGCTTTTTGTAATATTTTTTCTATATCCTCATTGGTCGCTTTTTTAGCATCTCTAAGCAAATCATGTATATAAAAATCGTCTATAAAAAATTTTTCTTGTATTGCTTGCCCTCGTATCACTCAAACACTTCCTAACTAGCTATTTAGTAATTTTTCTTATATAATAATTATACACTAAAATACTAGCTATTTCAAGTAAATATTTCAAAATTTCCTATGAAAATATCATCTTTAACCCTTGCCCTGCAAACTCTAAGCAGGCACAATATTTATCCACCATAGAAACAATGTGAGATTCTTTAAATATGGGTGTTTTTTTAGAAACGGGCCACATATGATTTTCTATTGCATCCTCTTCTATTTCGTTTAATTTGGTTATTTTTTTTGCATTTTCAAGGGCTTGTGTTGGGTGATCCATAGCATGAGAAAACTTTGATTTTTTGTAAATCTTCCAATCATAAAAAAACAAATCATGCAAAAGCCCAGCACGAGCCGCCGAAACATAATCTAAATTAAGTTTTTTCGCCATTACATAACTGTAGTACGATACATTTATGCTATGATCTAATCTTGTTGTTTTTAAGTGCTGGTTAAAGTCCGCAAGTGCTTGTATTTCCTTGGTGCATAGCAAATCTTCAACACAATTATTATAATCATGTACACTTTTTCTTGTAATAGAATTTAAATCAATTTTCAAGTTTTTCACCTCTTGGAGTAGTATTCCTAAAAACTTTAAAATTATTAGTGTTGACATGCAATTTGTTTTATGTTAAACTTATATGAACGACGAAAGTCCTTTTTTTCGTGCGTAAAACTAATTCTCATTTAAAATTATAATCTGATACGTTCAGCACATTATGTTTTAAAGTTGAATTAGTATAAAATTATTTTGAAAAAGAGGTGTATCATGAGAGCAAAAATTACTTTGTCATGTACCGAGTGCAAACAAAGAAACTATCAAATGACTAAAGAAAAGAAAAACCATCCAGACAGAATGGAAACAAAAAAATTCTGTAGAACTTGTAAAGGTCATACTCTTCACAGAGAAACCAAATAGAGGACGTGTAAGTTATGAGTGAAAAAAAAGCAAAAACAAAACCAGAAAAAGAAAAGCGTTCTTTGTCTGATAGATTTAAAGACTATAGGGTAGAATTTAAAAGAATTACTTGGCCTAACCGTAAAGAAATTATTAAAAGCTCAGTCACGGTTGTTATTACATGCGTAATTTTTGGCATTGCAATTTTTATTATGGACTTTATATTTAACAGAGGCATGGAAGTTTTTGTTAATCTCGTAAGTTAGGATTGATTAGATGAGTTACGAAACTAATGAGTGTAAATGGTATGTTGTGCATACTTATTCTGGTTATGAAAATAAAGTAAAAGCAAATATCGAAAAAATTGTTGAAACCCGAAATCTTCACCACGAAATAGAAGAAGTTATTGTGCCAATGCACGATGTGGTTGAAGTTAAAAACGGGCAAAAGAAAAATGTTACGAGAAAAGTTTTCCCGGGCTATGTTCTTCTTAAAATGGTTATGAACGACGAAACATGGTATATCGTTCGCAACACAAGGGGCGTTACGTCTTTCGTTGGTCCTGCTTCTAAACCTGTTGCACTTAGTGAAGAAGAGCTTGCAAATATGGGTCTTATGCTTCCTGTAGAAACATTAAACGTAGAAGTTGGCGACAGTGTTAAAGTTATTTCTGGGCCATTTGAAGATTCGATTGGCATTGTTAAAGAAATTAATCTTAACAAAAAAATTGTTATCGTTACCTTGTCTGTTTTTGGAAGAGAAACGCCTGTAGAGCTAAACTTTACTCAAGTAAGTAGCCTTATATAAATTTATTTATATAGATTGAACAACTAAGCAACAAGTGGAAGGGAATCCCCCGTTATACCACATCGGGCTTTTAGATATGCTCTAAAATGCCTATTAATAGGAGGTGCCTATAATGGCAAAAAAAGTATCAGGTTATATTAAGCTTCAAATTCCAGCAGGGAAAGCAACTCCTGCACCGCCGGTTGGTCCAGCACTTGGTCAGCACGGTGTTAATATCATGGGCTTTTGTAAAGAGTTTAACGAAAGAACTCAGTCGCAAGCGGGCCTTATAATACCTATCGTTATCACAGTTTATCAAGATAAATCGTACACATTTATCACAAAAACTCCACCTGCTGCGGTTTTACTTAAAAAAGCTTGTGGTTTAGAGTCAGGCTCGGCTGTTCCTCAAAAAACTAAGGTTGCAACTATTAAGCGTTCTGAGGTTCAAAAAATTGCCGAACTTAAAATGCCAGATTTAAATGCTGCTACTATCGAATCTGCTACTAGCATGATTGCAGGTACTGCAAGAAGCATGGGCATTATTGTTGAAGACTAGTATTCGCTTAATATTATAGCGATTTAACGAAACGAAAAGTATTTTTCGTATATCAGTGGGAGAGATTCAAAAACGAACTCGATACTACCACTTTAGGAGGATTTTTAAATGAAAAGAGGCAAAAAATATTTAGAAAAGCAACAACTTGTTGACAAAAATGCACTTTATGATACGGTTGATGCTATAGATTTAGTTCAAAAAACATCTTACGCGAAATTTGACGAAACGGTTGAAGCTCACATCAAGCTTGGTGTTGACTCAAGACATGCAGATCAACAAGTTAGAGGAACAGTTGTTCTTCCACACGGTACTGGCAAAAAAGTTAGAGTTTTAGTTTTTGCTAAAGGTGAAAAAGCTGTAGAGGCAGAAGCTGCTGGAGCAGACTTTGTTGGTGCAGAAGAGCTTGTTACAAAAATTGCAAATGAAAACTGGTTCGATTTTGATGTTGTAGTTGCAACACCTGATATGATGGGTGCAATTGGCCGTATCGGCCGTGCATTAGGCCCTAAAGGCCTTATGCCTAACCCTAAAACAGGAACTGTTACTATGGATGTTAAAAAAGCAATTGAAGAAATTAAGGCTGGTAAAATTGAATACCGTCTTGACAAAACAAACATAATCCACGTTCCTTTAGGCAAAGTTTCTTTCGGTTCTGAAAAACTTACAGATAATTTTAACACACTTATGGGTGCCGTTGTTAAAGCAAAACCAGCAGCTGCAAAAGGCACATATCTTAAAAGTGTTGTAATAGCAACAACTATGGGGCCTTCTGTTAAAGTTAATGCCGCTAAAATTACTGGATAGTAAATTTTAAATAATAAAAAGCTCTCGTTTTTACGAGAGCTTTTTAACAATATCTTTAATTAAATCCGAAGCAACAAGTTTTCCACGCAAAGTAACACGTTCAACAGCCTTTTCAAAAAGCTCTACACTAACTTTGTCATCAATAATAAGCATACCAACAACGCTAATATCTAGCCTTTTATTTTCCTTTGCCAAACTTTCAAGATCTTTTTTTGAAACCCTTAAAATCCCTACTCCTTTCAACATGTTTTGCTTGCTTACAATTGGTGAAATAAAACGCTCTACACCTTCTTTGTGTGGCTCTAAACACTTTCTGATAGATGTCCTTATAAAATCTGATCTGTTTGAATACAAGCCCTGCTCAACAAGAACATCTATCTGTGCAAGCTCCACTACTCCCAAATTTACTGTTAATTTTTCTGTTTCGTTTGACATCCCAGCCCCTCCTATTACCATCCATATAGATGGTTTGTGGATTGATTGTATCATAATCAACCAAATTTGTCAAGCTTTTTATTTAACATCATGCCCACTTTCTCTTAAATCAAGCAAATATGGTCTTGGCGGGTGTGGATTGTCTGCTCCAACAACTAACTCATACGAGTATTCTAGCGGTTCAATTTTTAATTTAGCAAAAATATCGCTCCACACTTCAACTTGCTCTTTAGGCGTTGTTCGAGGGTCAGTAGTTAAACAAGGCAAAAAGCCAGCATTCAGATAGCTTTTAATTGCAGGAAGATATTCGCTCTCTACGTCAAGTAGTGCAGATTTATGCCCTCTGCTTTTAAATGTTTCACAAATACTTAAGAGCATTTGTTGTGATAATCCACGCCCTCTATGAGATGGAATCACCCCAACAAATATAACATACCCATAATCTTCGCTCCATCTCCATGGCTGAGCCCAAGCGGTAGCTGTCCCGCAAGGCTCTCCTTTTTCATCAAAAAGTATAAACACTCGTTCTGGCAAATACGAATAATTGTCAACCATAACCCATTCAAAATCACCTGCCACATAGTTACCATACGGAGAGTTTGTTATTTTTTCATTACTATATGCTTTATCCATTACACTTTCCCAAATGTGCCCATCTTCCCTTGGTATAGGCTTAAATACATACCCTTTCGGAAAAACGGCCTTCGGTATTTCCTTTTGTAAGTTATATTCCATATAAACGTCCATTTTAATTCCTTCTTTCTATAATTTTTTCTATTTCAATTCAACTTTATCAGTTATTATTTTTTCACAAAAGGCATTGTCATGCTCAACAAACAAAATCGTTGGTTTGTGTTCTAAAATTAAATTTTCTATTTGCATACGGGAATAAATGTCAATGTAATTTAACGGTTCATCCCACACCAACATATGTGCCTTTTCGCATAGGCTCCTTGCAATTAAAACTTTTTTCTTTTGCCCTGCACTAAAATCTTCAATTTTTTTCTCAAACTGAATTCTCGAAAAATCTAGCTTTCTAAGAATCGCCTTAAAAAGACTTTCATCTATACCATGCTCATAAATGTAATCTGAAAGTGCTCCACTAAGTTCTGATGTATCTTGTGAAACATACGAAATTTTTAACTGGCTACCCTTGTGAAAATTACCGCTG
>WQZK01000139.1 GCA_009780765.1 Defluviitaleaceae bacterium | reverse complement strand
CAGATTTAGTGCCTGTTGGGGATGACCAAAAACAGCATTTAGAGTTAACCCGTGATATTGCCAACAGGTTTAATCATATTTATGGTGATGTGTTTACAGTTCCTGAAGTATATATACCTAAAACTGGCGGCAAAATTATGAATTTGCAAGAACCTGAGAAAAAGATGTCTAAATCGGACGAGAACCACAATGGTACAATCTTTATTTTAGACGAACCAAATATTATTATGAACAAAATTAAAAGGGCTGTTACCGATTCGGATGCAGAGGTTAGATTCGACAAAGAAAACAAGCCGGGAGTTAGCAATCTTTTAAGCATTTATTCGATTATAACTAAAAAATCTATCGAAGAATGTGTAGGAGAGTTTGAAGGTAAGGGCTATGGCGATTTTAAGAAAACAATTGGCGAGGCAGTTGTGGAAGAACTTAGGCCTATCCAACA
Organism: Defluviitaleaceae bacterium; assembly: GCA_009780765.1. Classification (GTDB taxonomy): domain Bacteria; phylum Bacillota; class Clostridia; order Lachnospirales; family UBA5962; genus WQZK01. Next base: position 5,098 of record WQZK01000139.1, on the reverse strand, counting down.
AAAATACAAAGAGCTAGAAGCAGATAAAGCCTATATTAACGAGCTTGCTAAGCAAAACGCCGAAAAGGCGAGCAAAATGGCTTACAAAACATTAAATAAGGTTTATAAAAAAGTTGGCTTGCCTATGCTTTAAAGTTCCATTAAGGAGGTAACATATTGGGTTTATTGGTTAACGAATTAACTGAAAATCAAGCGATGCAAATATGTGCTTGGAAATATTTTGATGAGTATGATGTATATAACTGCCCTCCATGGAATGAGATGGTAAATACTAACTGGGGATTGGCAGACGAAGACAAACGAAAGGCCGAATTTAAGTCTGTAAGCTTGAACGGTGTATTTATAGGATTTTTCAGGTTGCAATTTCGTGAAAATAAGCTTTATTTAGGCTTAGGTTTATCTCCTGAACATTGCGGAAAAGGGCATGGTAACGAGCTTATTGAGATAGTTAAAGATTATGCAAAAAAACATTTTCCTCAAAACAATTTATACTTAGACGTTCGCAAGTTTAATAAAAGGGCAATAAAAAGCTACCTAAAATCGGGCTTTAGGATAGAGGGCGAATATGTAAAAAATGGAGCTGAATTTGTTGTGATGAAATGTGAGTTGTTTTAACACAAATCATGATTTAAGTAATACTAAAACAAGCAATAATAAAGCAAAATCAAAATCATCTTTTGCATAATTAGTTTGTGTTTCTGCTATTTTTATATTTTGGTCAAATGGGGCTGGGATTTGCTCAAATTTATTATAATCAGTCATGAAAGTTCGTCCTTTTTTAGATTTTTATATACTTATTTATATGATGTACTTTCTTGACAAATTCACGAAAAAGCAATATACTTAAATAAAATAATATTTGGAGGCTGGTAACAATGATACAATTTTTTAATAACGAAGCGTACGATTTTAAAATTAATTTTACGTTCGACGAAAAAACAAACGCAATGCGTACAGCTGCATTTAAAACGACTCTAGCTCATGAAGATGGAAAGCAAATAATTGCGATAAACCTTGGCAAAAAAGAGCATGTTGGCGTTTTGGTTGTAAAGCGTGCAGTAGCTACAGCTATTAACACAGTTAAGAAGCTTGGTGGCAAATCTATGCTTGTACTAACTTCTGAAATTGAAAGCCTCTTAGGTGATGATGGTGCTAAGGCTTTAATGCTTGGCACATTCTTAAATTTAGATACTCCTGTAAGTTATAAATCTAAAAAAACTGAAGAAAAATCGGAAGAAAAAACAAACGATAACGGGTTTGTAGTATATTTAGATAAATCTAACAACCATTTAGAAGAAACTAAAAACCTAGCAGAATACATAAAAATTGCTAGAAAAATGGTTAATGAGCCGGGCAGTAAGATGACTCCTAAGCTCATGTCTGAGTCAATGGTGTCTTATGCTAAAGAAATTGGTTTAGATATAACTATTCTTGACGAAAATCATATACAAGAAATGAAAATGGGTGCTTTATGGGCAGTTGGCTCAAGTTCTGGTAATTTGCCTAAAATTGCTGTTGTTCGCCACATGGGTGACCCTGCAAACAAAGACGATATAACGGCAATAATTGGGAAAGGATTAACGTTTGACACTGGTGGCTATAATTTAAAGCCAGGCAACTCTATGGGTAACATGAAGTGTGATATGGCAGGTGGTGCAGTTGCTTTTGCTACAATTTGTGCACTTCATAAAAATAACGTAAAAGCAAATGTTATTGCGGTTATTCCTATGGCAGAAAATCGTATTTCTCGTGAAAGTTTTACGGCGGGTGATGTTTTACACTCTATGTCAGGCAAAACTATTGAAGTTTTGAACACTGATGCTGAAGGTAGACTTATCATGAGCGATGCTATGACTTATGCAATCGAAAAAGAAAGTGCAAAACGTGTTATGGATATTGCAACACTTACAGGTGCAGTAGTTGCGGCATTTGGTAGTTATACGGCTGGTGTTATGTCTAATAACGACGAATTTTTAACAGAGTTTTTAACTGCGGCTAAGAAAACTGGCGAGCAGTACTGGCAGCTTCCTCGTCATGACGAGTATTACGGCATGATTGAAACGCCTATGGCAGACGTTAAAAACAGTGGTGATGGTTGCGGTGCAATTATCGCAGGCTTGTTTATGGAGCATTTTACTCAGGATTTACCTTGGGTTCATATAGATGTTGCTGGTACTTCGTTCATTCAATCGCCTAAATACGAGTTTATGAAACAAGGCGGTACAGGTGCAGGTGTTGAAACTTTATATCAGCTTTTTGCTAAAAGATAATAATTTTGCATAAGAAAATAACTAAGGAGGAAATAATATGAAAGAGCTTAAAGGAACGAGAACAGAGGCTAACTTGATGGCGGCATTTGCTGGCGAATCTCAAGCAAGAAATAAATACACATACTATGCTTCTAAAGCTAAAAAAGAAGGTTACGAGCAAATTGCTGCACTTTTTTTAGAAACTGCTCACAATGAAATGGAACATGCAAAAATGTGGTTTAAACTTTTGCATGGCGGAAGTATTCCTGATACAATTGCAAACCTTAAAGATGCTGCTGCTGGTGAAAACTACGAGTGGACTGATATGTACAAAAATATGGCAATAGAAGCAAAAGAAGAAGGGTTTGATAAAATTGCATTCCTTTTTGAAGAGGTTGCTAAAATTGAGAAAGACCACGAAGAGCGTTATTTGAAGCTTCTAGAAAATGTTGAAACTCAAACAGTATTTTCTAAAAAAGAAAAAAGTATTTGGATTTGCAGAAATTGCGGGTTTATTACAGACAATACAAAAGCACCAAAAGTTTGCCCTGTTTGTGACCACCCAGAAGCTTATTTTGAACTAAGAGTGATAAATTACTAGGAGGTGCTTTGATGAGAGGTAATCAAAAATTTTTTATTTGTAATATTTGCAAAAACTTGTTAGGACTTATCGAAAATAATGGTGTTCCTATGATGTGCTGTGGAGAGAAAATGATGGAACTCGTTCCTAACACAGTTGAAGCTAGTAACGAAAAGCATCTGCCAGAAGTAACTGTTTCTGGTGATAAAATTAGTGTTGTTGTTGGCTCGGTAGAGCATCCAATGGAGGAAGCACACTGGATTCAATTTATTTATGTAGAAACGGAAAAAGGCGGCCAACGTAAAGGCCTAAAGCCTGGAGATGCACCAAAAGCCGATTTCTGCTTTGTGGACGACAAGCCAGTTGCGGTTTATGAGTATTGCAATTTGCACGGTCTTTGGAAAACAATGGTGCAATAGAAAATAAAAAAGGTAGCTAACTAATGCTACCTTTTTTATTTGAAAAATAATTAATACTTTACTACCGAATTTATATCATATCCTGCAAGAACATCTTTGCCGCCAAGTGCTAAAAGCTCTATAAAGAAAGACATAGAAACAACTTCTCCGCCCATTTCTTCTACAAGTTCGCAAATTGCCTTACAAGTGCCGCCTGTGGCAAGCAAATCGTCTACAATAGCAACCTTTTGTCCGGGCTTAATTGCATCTTTGTGAATTTCGATTGTTGCCTTTCCGTACTCCAATTCGTAAGATTTTGAAACAACATCGTGCGGCAATTTTCCTGCTTTTCTAACAGGAATAAAGCCTTTATTAAGTACATACGCAGCAGGAACGCCGAAAATAAATCCACGAGATTCTGGCCCTAAAATTAGGTCAAACTCAACATTTTTAAGATGCTCGCAAACGGCGTCAATCGCAGCCTTGAGAGGTTCAGCATCCATAAAAACCGTTGTAATATCTCTAAACATTATGCCTTTTTCCGGAAAATCGGGGATATCTCTTATTATCTTTGTAAAATCCATTTTAAATACACATCCTAAAATCTTTTATATTCATTTGAACAGACACACTATTATTATAATCGTTTATTTCAAGAAAGTAAACAATATCTATATTAAAATTTATATTTCGAAGAACACCGCCCAAGATTTTTTGAGCATCATATTCATCAAAATTATTATTAACCATTTTTTTGAATTTATCAAGCTTGCCAAAGCAGATTCCCTTAATTTTTCGGTAATTATCTGCTTCAAAAGTAAAAATTACGGTATCTTTTTCGGAAATTATTTTAATATCAGAAACCTGCAAGTTTTTACTTCCAAAGATAGGTTCTCGGTTGCCTTTGCCATAAGGCCTTAAAATTTCTAAATTTGAAACTAATGAAAATGTTACATCTTCTAAATTAAGAGCAGAGTCTATTTTTATGGTTTCTAGAAAATCATCACCTTCAAGAGTGCATGTTTCATTAAGCCTCTTTCTAAGAACATCAATGCTTTTCTCCTCGATAGAAAGACCGGCAGCCATTGGATGGCCACCAAACCTCACAAAAAGTTCACGATTTTTAGAAAATTCTTCAAAAATATTATACCCTTCAATGCTTCTAGCCGAGCCTTTGGCAAAATCTTCACCTTTAGAAATAACAATCGTTGGGCGATAAAATTTTTCTTTAAGCCTGCCCGCAACAATTCCTGCAATGCTTTCGTGAATTTCTTTGTCGTAAATCACGATAACTTTTTCAAGGGCTTCTTGGTTGACTTTTTCTGTGAGTCTTTCAAATGCTGCTCTTGTTATTTCTTTACGTTCGTCATTTAAAGAAGACATAAGTTCAGCACAAGAGTGGGCGATTCCCTCATCTTCTGTTAGAAACAATTCTACAGCTAGTTTTGCATGTTCTAGCCTACCAGAAGCGTTTATACAAGGGCCAATCATATACCCGATAGCAAACTCTCCGATATGCCGATTATGATAGCTTTTTAGCTTGAGCAAGGTTTTTAAGCCGAGGTTTAGATTTTCATGCCCGCTGTTATTTAGCAAATTTACAGCATACCTCACAATTATACGATTTTCAGCTTGCAAATCGACAATATCGCAAACTGTTGCAATTCCTGCAAAAATTAATAATTCGTTATGTAGTTTTTGCGATATGTTTTTTTCTAAAAACTCATGTAAGCCGCATATAAACCTATACGAAAGTCCGCCAGCACACATTAATTTAAAAGGATATTCGCAATCATGCTGCTTCGGGTCGATAACTGCGTTGGCTGAAAGAATTACTTCTTTATCCTCTACTATAGTTGGTTCATGATGGT
>WQZK01000138.1 GCA_009780765.1 Defluviitaleaceae bacterium | reverse complement strand
CAAAAAAGTTGTACAATAATAATTGGATTGTTTTAAACATTCTATCGAACTTTGAAAACTAAATAAGGAGGTGCTTTCAGCTGTGTTTGAATTAAATGCGGTTGGAATTTTAGTGCTTGTCGCCTCTTTTGCAATTGGTATACTTTTGGGTGCATTTTTACGCAAAAGAACCGCTGAAAAGAAAATTGGCTCGGCCGAGCTTGAAGCTATAAACATCATAAAAAAAGCGACAGAATCAGGCGAGACAAGAAAAAAAGAGCTTTTACTAGAGGCAAAAGAAGAGAGCATTAAGATTAAAAACGAATACGAAAAAGAAAACAGAGAGCGTAAAAATGAACTCTCAAAAGCAGAAAAACGACTAATTCAAAGAGAAGAAAGCCTAGACAAGAAATTTAACTCTATTGAAAATCGTGAAAACCAGCTTCAAAAGAAAAATGACGAACTAGACCTTCAAAAACAAAACCTTGAAGAGGCAGAAAATAAGCAAATTAAGTTACTTGAGCAGATTTCAGGCTTCTCGCAAGAGCAAGCAAAAGAATACTTGCTTGAAACTGTTAAAGAAGATGTTAGAATTGAAACAGCTGTTATCATAAAAGATGCAACAGCTCGTGCTAAAGCCGAGGCTGACAAAAAAGTTCTTGATATTTTATCGGGTGCAATTCAGCGTTGTGCAGTTGACCATGTTTCAGAAAGCACGGTTTCGGTTGTTCATCTTCCAAGTGATGAAATGAAGGGCAGAATTATTGGGCGCGAGGGCAGAAACATAAGAACTCTTGAGTCTTTAACAGGTATAGACCTAATTATTGACGATACGCCAGAAGCTGTTATCCTATCAGGCTTTGATGCCGTAAGGAGAGAAATTGCAAGGCTTACACTCGAAAAGCTTATCTTAGACGGCAGAATTCACCCTGCCCGTATAGAAGAAATGGTTGAAAAATCTAAAAAAGAAGTTGAAACACTTATTAAAGAAGAGGGCGAAAGTGCTATATTTGAAATAGGCATACGTTCTATTCATCCAGAGCTTATAAAACTTCTTGGTAAAATGAAGTTTAGGACAAGCTATGGCCAAAACGTTTTAAAACATTCTATAGAAGTTGCACATTTAAGTGGACTTATTGCGAGTGAGCTTGGCGTTGATGTTACTTTAGCTAAACGTGCTGGCTTACTTCATGACATAGGAAAATCTGTCGACCAAGATATGGAAGGCACACATGTTCAAATTGGAGCAAACTTGTGTAAAAAATATCGCGAAAACGACATAATAATAAACGCTGTAGAATCGCACCATGGCGATGTAGAGCCTACAAATATTATTTCTGTAATAGTACAAATTGCGGATGCTATTTCGGCGGCAAGACCAGGGGCTAGGCGTGAAACACTGGAAACTTACATTAAACGCCTTGAAAAACTTGAGGCAATTGCAGATGCTTATAAAGGCGTTGAAAAATCATTTGCAATTCAAGCTGGCCGTGAGCTTAGGGTTCTAATTATCCCTGAAGAGGTTGACGATGCCGCAATGACAATACTTGCCCGAGATATTTCAAAATCTATCGAATCAGAGCTTGAATATCCTGGACAAATAAAGGTCAGCCTTATACGAGAAACTAGGGCGATTGAATATGCTAAGTAATTTCTAAAAAGTAAATCCCCCGATAATCGGGGGATTTTTGTTTACTACTTACACTCAAAGCTTTCGCACTCAGTTTCAGCTTTTGCATGGGCTGCCTGCCCGCAATTGCCAACTGTTATGTTTCCAAGTGAACAAATGCTCTTAGCATCGTTGTATTTGCAGTTAGAAACTCTGCATTTTATAGTTTGGTTTGACATGATGTTTGTCCTCCTTAATTTTAATTTCTGCTATATTTTGGTTTTTTAATATGAAATTTATACATATTATAGTAACATAATTTAAAAAGGAATGATTTTTATGTTTAATTTAATAGATACACATTGTGATACAATAATAGAAATGATGGACAAAAACCAAGAATTATTTGATAATAATCTACATGTTTCTATCAAAAAATTGATGAAATTTAATAGCCCTATACAGTTTTTTGCTATATGTCTTGCTCATAAAAAGCTGGACGATTATTATAACTCTTACAAAAAACATGTAGAACTTTATTATAAAGAACTTGAAAAAAATAAAGATTATATACAACATGCAAACACATATACAAAAATCCTCGAGAATATGGAAAATAACAAGATTACAGGAATCTTAACCATAGAAGGAGCCGAAGTTTTAGAGGACAGTATAGAAAAACTGGAAGAAAGTTATAAACTTGGCGTTAGAAGTGTTGCCATTACATGGAATCATAACAACGCTTGGGGGCATAGTTGTACTGATAGTGAAAACCGTGGACTTACCATCTTGGGCAAAGATATGCTTAAAAAAATGAATGAGCTCGGTATGATTATTGACGTTTCTCACCTTTCCGAAAGAGGGTTTTATGATGTTTGTGAGTTATCTGCTGGACCATTTATCGCAAGCCACTCAAATTCCTATGAAATTAGCCCACACAGAAGAAATTTAAAGGACGACCAGTTAAAAGCACTAAAAGAAACAAAAAGTGTTACAGGGCTAAATTTATGTGCACCTTTTCTCAATCTTACGCAAAAACCAACACTTGATGACTGTATACATCATCTTGACAAAATGCTTAATATCGCGGGCGAAGATTCGGTTGGACTTGGTTGTGATTTAGATGGTATACAAACTCCTGAGTTTGAACTTTGTGATGTGTCAAAAATGGATATTCTCCATGATAGGTGTTTAACAGCGTTTGGCAAAAACATAACAGAAAAAATCTTCTATAAAAATTTTATGCGTGTTTTAAGTGATATATTAGCTTAATTCCTTGCATTTGCAAATTTTATAGTATATAATGGTCTTACTACAAAAACTTGCTCCAAAATTTCAATAGCAGACAAGTTTAATTCGAAAAGGATGAGATAAATTATCATGAAATTATCTGAAATGGCACTAAATGTTAAGGAATCTTCTACTCTCAGTATTACTGCAATGGCAAAACAATTATCAGAACAAGGAGCAGACCTTGCAGCTTTTACCGCAGGCGAACCTGATTTCGACACTCCAGAACACATCAAAAAAGCCGCTATAGATGCAACAAATTCAGGCTTTACAAAGTATACCCCTTCTTCAGGCACGGTAGATTTGCGTAAAGCTATCTGTGCAAAATTAAAAAAAGACAATAGCCTCTCTTACGAACCAAATCAAATAGTTGTTTCTAATGGTGCAAAGCACTCTCTTAGTAACATCTTTTTATCGATATTAAATAAGAATGACGAAGTTATCATCCCTGCTCCATTCTGGCTTAGCTACCCTGAAATGGTACATATTGCTGGGGGAAAATCTATAATTGTGCACACTTCTTCTGAAAATGGCTTTAAGCTAACAGTTACAGAATTAGAAAAAGCATATACAAAAAATACAAAGGCTCTAATTTTAAACTCGCCAAACAACCCTACAGGAGCAGTTTACAGCAAAGAAGAGCTTGAGCAAATTGCCGAATTTGCCATTAAAAATGACATTATCGTAATTGCGGATGAAATTTATGAAAACCTCGTTTATAGCGGAATACAGCATATAAGCATTGCATCTTTAAGCGAAGAAATTTTCAAAAGAACAATTATTGTAAATGGTTTTTCTAAAGGCTATGCTATGACTGGGTGGAGGCTTGGCTACACAGCTTCTTCTAAAGAAATAGCAGATGCTATGGGCAATATTCAAAGCCATATGACTTCAAACCCTAATAGTATGGCTCAAAAAGGTGCTGTCGTTGCATTAACGGGCGACCAAGCTTCGGTTGAAAACATGCGTGTAGAGTTTGAAAAAAGAAGAAACTATATTTATGATAGAGCTAAAAACATCCCACTAATCTCATGCAATAAACCAGATGGTGCGTTTTATCTTTTTATTGACGTTTCAGGGCTACTTAATGATAGCTTGAAAAGTGCAAAAGATATTGCAGATGTTTTACTTAAAGAATATAGTGTTGTGGTTGTCCCTTGTGCTGATTTTGGTTTCCCTAACCATATAAGGCTCTCTTATGCCATTTCGATGGAAGATATAACAAAAGGTATGGATAGGATAGAAAAATTTGTTTCTGAAAAATATTAATTGATATAAAAAAGTGCATTGCCTAAAAATAAGGCAATGCATTTTTTGTTAATTTGTTTTAATAATGAAAGAAACTATTTATTTAACGATTGCACAATCATTTCTTTTAATTTTATCGAATTAATTGCGGCTTTAATGTCGATATATTCGCTTTTTACGCCAGCTTGCATACAACGCCTAATATGCTTGATTACTTCTTCATAATCATCTTTTTCCTCAACCCGCAACACTTCGCGCAGGTTTCCGTTTTTCATTACTGCAAACTCTTCCTTTGTGTATTCACCGTATACTGCATCAAAGCGAATAATCCCGTCAGCGCATAACAATTCAAACCCAATCTCAAATGGACAACATTCAGGCAAAGCAGAATTGCTCTCAATAACTGCGTATGCGTCGTCATATTTAAGTGCTGAAGTTACAATGGATTTCCCCCCGTAATCAACTCCTGAAGATGTTACAAAATTAGGCATACCCGCGAGTTCAAGTACAAAATCCATCATGTGATTATGGAAATTTTCCACATTCTTTTGCAACCCCAAGTCGCCCCATCGTGGCGATGTTTTGTTATAAGACCTAATGCCAAGCAATTTGCCACAATTCCCATTCTTTATCATATCCATTGCACATTTGTGAGGGGCAGAGAATTTTATAAATAAGTTTACAAATACGTTCTTTTTGTATTCCGATGAGGCTTGCCTGATTGCCTCGGCTTCATTAAAATTGTATGCAACAGGCGTTTCACAGAAAACGTGCTTACCGTTCTTCATAGCTTCGATTGCCCACTCACTATGTAGCTCAGTCGGCAAGCAAATGTCAACCAAATCAATGTTGGGGTTTGTGATTATACTGTTTATATCAGTTGTTGTTTGAATGTTATGCTTTTCACCGATATTGTTTAATTTTTCCTGATTTCTCCCGAAAATATAAACGATTTGAAATCCCTCGATTTTCTTATATAGCTCCGCATGGGTTTCACCAAACCCTGCACCAAGAATGCCTACTTTAATCATTGATTTAAACCTCACATTATATAAATACTACCACCCCACACAGCCATTACAAATGTCCTTGAATTTACAATACATTGCCATTGCGTTCAAACTTTCAGCACTCGCCACCATTTTCACAAACATGCGTGATAATCTCACCCACCAGTGACTCATCTTGCTCCACGCCCGGCTCTGAATTAGTCATAACGACAACACCGCTTTCCTCTTCGTAGTAGGCACGAAGTTTACACTGCATACCAATGCCCCAGCCTTGGGAGAAAAAATATGGTTTGCCGTCTTTATCTTTGTCGAGGAAAACACCTAGGCCTTGACCGCTATCACAGCCGTAAGGGGTCAACATAAGCCGTGCCATTTCTTGGCTTAATATCAAACCACCTTTGCCTTGATATGATTTTATCAAATCAATAACAATGCTTGCTAATTCACTT
>WQZK01000137.1 GCA_009780765.1 Defluviitaleaceae bacterium | reverse complement strand
TGAAAAATTCACATTAGGAGCGTAAAAATGAAAAAATTTATAAGTATCATTGGTCTTTGTAGTATGGTTCTTATGCTAACAGCTTGTAGCGGCCAATATCAAGAAGTTGTGGATGATGGAGTTCTAACGATTGAACCACCAAATATAGAAGTGGTGGATGTTTTGCAAAACAGTGAGGCTACCATACAAATTGCTTTCGCAACAGACGAATTGTTGAGTAGGTTTGAAAGTTTTCATGAATTTGTTCATGTAGAAGAAGTAGAACACATGATAATTTGGACTGATACACACGTAACAGATTTTAAGTTTATATGGCTTAGTAATTCGTTTGACCTTGTAGATTGGGATGTAGATGAAGATACTGAATTGTATTTCTTTGAAGAAGATGTTATATACTCGGTAGGCGAGCTAACTCCTGAAGTGCCCTTTAAAGTGAGAACATTTGGCGACTGGGGGATGATGCCCCGTATTGGAATATCTTTTACGGATGCAAATGCCATCACAAGATATTTTCACATACAGCAGAGCATGATGGATGGCTCGCTTAATATTACCGAGTTTGAGGCTATAAGGCACTAGCAAAATTATATTAATTAAACTTGAAAAGCCCTCAAGGCTTCGCCTTGGACTCTTTTCAAGCTAACTCACTATATACTATATATTATATTGGAGGGCTTCTCATGAAACAAACCGTTGCAGAATTATTAAATTATCTAGAAAAACCTGAAAACGAAGAGCAAATACAACATCTCTCTCATTTAAAAAATCTTGAACATGTTGAAGAAGTTAAAAATATTAGGGGTTTTGGCGGTGTAATTGCTAAATTTGTTTTACGTTTAACCAAAAACCATATAGAGGCTTTTAAGGCTTTGTCTTTATGCAAAACTTTTGAAGACATTGCAGCATTTAAACAAACCAAGCACTATGAAAAAATTAAAAATACCGTTATAGGTGATGATTTTGAAAACTTAGAAAAATTAAATGAGCTAGAGCAGCTTAAAAATTTAAGAGAAGATGCCCGCGATGATATACAAGAGTAGCACAATTAGGAGGAACTCGGCTTGGATTATAAACTAGCAGATATAAACGACATAAACACCCTTGTCGAATTTCGTAAAAAGCAGCTAATCGACGAAGGGCAAATACCAAACACAAATATCGACAACGAACTAAGAGCCTATTTTTTGTCAATTTTTGAAGACGAAAATTCGGTCATGTTTAAGTCCACTAAAAATGGTGCAATTGTTGCAATTGGTGGTGTGTATTTTTTTCAATACCCTCCATCGTTTAAAAATATTTCGGGCAAAATTGCCTATGTACATACAATTTACACCAAAAACGAATACCGCAAACAGGGCATAGCTTATCACATTTTAACTTTAATTGTAGAAGAAACGAAAAAAAGAGGCTGTGTAAGAATGATTTTAGATGCTTCGGAACAAGCAAAATCTGTTTACCGAAAAGTAGGGTTTATAGAAGCTAATGGTTACATGAAGCTAAACTTATAGATAGAAAAAGCCACAAAGGAGGATTTTTAAATGGCAATAAAAGCACTTGTAATAGACGACGATTTGCATATAGCCGAGCTAATAAGTCTATACTTAAATAAAGAGGGGTTTGAAACAAAAGAAGTTTATAGTGGAGGCAAGGCATTAGACGAATTTTTGGCATATTCTCCAGAAATAGTTCTTTTAGATGTGATGTTGCCAGAAAAAGACGGTTATGAGATTTTAAAAGAAATCCGTAAAACCTCTAAAGTGCCTGTTATTATGTTAACAGCAAAGGGAGATACTTTTGACAAAGTTCTAGGGCTAACTTTAGGAGCAGATGATTATCTTGTTAAACCTTTCGACCCTAAGGAACTTATTGCCCGCATTAAGGCAGTTCTTAGAAGGTTTGAAAGCGTTGAAGTTAGGGATGATAGCAAAATCACGCTTGAAAATCTTGTAATAAATCCAGTAACACATACAGTTACTTATCACGGGCAAGAAATAGATCTTCCGCTTAAAGAGTTTGAGCTTTTATCATTTTTCACAAAGCACCCAAATCAAGTTTTTACAAGAGAGCAGCTTTTAGATAAGGTTTGGGGATACGATTTTTATGGTGATAGCAGAACAGTAGATGTCCATATTAAACGTATTAGAGAAAAGATGGATAAAGACGATAAGTTTAGCATTAAGACGGTTTGGGGAGTAGGTTATAAACTCGATGTTTAAGAGTATTTTTAGAAAACAAGTTTTTATGAATATGACCATAATCGTTGTAGTGTTTTTAATAATGGGTGTGGTGCTTGGCTCTATGCTTCGTACGTATTTTAGAGATATTCATGTAACTAGGCTTAAAGAACAAAGCGAGAGGATAAGTATTTCATTAAGCGAGAGGTCGAGCCCATTTATAAGCGATTGGCTTATACTTGATAATCAATTTTTAGACAGGCTAAGTGCCGATATGGAAATTATGGCAAGATATACAGGCACAACTTTTGCATATGTTTCTAATAACCCAACTAGCCAAGTAGATGAAGAATTGGTAAATCATCCATTTGTTAGGTCGGTGCTAGATGGGAATATAGATATTTTTGAAGGAAGTTTTGCACTTTTTGAGGGTGACAGCTTGATTGTTGGGCATCCCGTTATAAATAGATTTACAGGGCACAATATTGGTGCCGTGCTTTTAAGTATTCCGATAGATGTTATAAATCAAACTGTTAATGAAGGTATGCGAATCCCTATTTTTGGCATGATTATAGCCGGAATAATTGCTTTAGTTTTAACCTACTTTTTTTCTAAATCCATATCACGGCCAATAGCCGAAATGAACGAGGTGGCGAAACTAATTGCCCAAAACGGTGATTTTGAAAGGCGGATAAATGTTAAATCAAAAGACGAAGTGGGGAGCTTGGCCGAAAGCTTTAACAACATGGCAACTGCACTTGCAGAAATAGAAACTACAAGGCGTGAGTTTATTAGCAATATTTCACACGATTTGCGCTCACCATTAACCTCTATCATCGGCTTTATAAATGCAATTAAAGATGGCACCGTGCCAGAAGATAAAAAAGACTATTACCTTGGCATAGTTTTAGATGAATGTATTAGGCTTTCAAAACTTGCAGGCGATATTTTGGATATTTCTAGCATACAATCTTTGTCGAAAATGGAGATTAACGCCGAGCGGTTTGATATTAATAAATTAATAGAAAAAACTTCTTTGCAGTTTGAAAACAGGATACTCAACAAGAATATAAATTTTTCGACAATATTTGCAAATCATGAAAATTATGTGCTTGCCGATTTTAATAAAATCCAGCGAGTTCTTTACAATATTTTAGATAATGCGGTTAAGTTTACACCACAGAATGGTTCTATTAAGGTTGAAACCGCAGAAAGAATGGGTAAAATATATGTAAGCGTGAGAGATTCGGGCATTGGGCTTAGCGAAAGTGAACAAAGTCGAATTTTCGACAGGTTTTACAAAGCCGATACATCCCGAGGAAACGACAAAACGGGTGCGGGGCTTGGCATGTCTATCGCAAAAGAATTTTTAAAGGCTCATGATGAAAAAATCTTTATTAATTCCGAAGAAGGTAAGGGTTGTGAGTTTATTTTTACATTAACAAACTGTTAAAGGTGCGTTCATAGTTTATTCAAAAGTTAAATTTATAATTATAACATCAACAAAAATAGGAGGCTAATATTATGAATGATGATAAAAGATTTGATTTTACAGAAATAAACAAAATACAGGAAGAAATTGATAAAAGCTTAAATGCAACGGTTGAGGTTTCAGAACCGTTGGAAACTTTAGAAGATAACAATCAAATAAGTATTTTCGACAAGCCTATCGTGGCAGAAGAAGCTATAGAGCCCATAGAAGTAAAAGAAGTACCAGAACATATGCCACAAATAGCTCATGCTCACATAGCACAAACACCACAGTTCGACAGCAATTTTTTAAACACAACTATTAAAAATCAAAAACCTAAAGGTAGTAAATTTAAAAAAGCGATGGCATTAGTGATTGTTGGGTCTTTAAGTATGGGGTTTGCGGCAGGCTTTGGTGGTATGTTTGCAAGGAGCTTATTTGTAGGCAACAACACAACTCCAGCAACTATAAGCGAGCCATTTAATTTTGAGGCAGTTTCAGCTACGCCGCCAGTTGCACTTGCACCCGTTGCATCACACGATTTAAGCTTTGCCGATTTGGTGGATAGAATTAAACCATCAGTTGTTGCAGTTACTAACTACACAACAATTCAAACATTTGGCGGGTTCTTTGGTGGGCCGGGGCAATCTATGCAAATTCCTTCGGCTGGCAGTGGCATAATTTTTGATGAGAGCGAAGAGCGTGTTTATATTGTAACAAACTTCCACGTTATTGAACAGGCCGACCATTTGGGCGTTTCCATCTTAGAAAGCGAAGATGTTGCCGCAACCATCATTGGCACAAGCCCAGAGTCGGATTTAGCAGTTATCGCAATTTCTAAGGCCGACCTTAGAGAAGTAGGCATAGAAAGCGTTGTTATTGCCGAGTTTGCAGATTCTGATGCGGTTCGTGCAGGCGATTTTGTTTTATCAGTTGGAAATGCCTTAGGTGAAGGTAATTCGGCAACTTTTGGCATGGTTAGTGCTGTAAATAAAGAAATTATTGTAGAAGATAGAATTTTAACGGTTATTCAAACCGATGCGGCTATAAACCCAGGAAATAGCGGCGGTCCTTTAATTAATTTGCAGGGTCAAGTTGTTGGAATTAGTACGGTTAAACTTGCCGAAATTAGTATAGATGCCGTTGGCTTTGGGATTACATCAAACATGGCAATGCCAATTATAGAAGATTTGCGTAACGAAATAAGAAGGCCAATGCTTGGCATACGTGGTGCAACGGTAGACGAGCGTATTGCGGCAATGTATAACTTGCCACAGCTTGGTGTTATTATTGAGAGCGTTGTTGAAAATGGTTCTGCCGAAGCCGCTGGAATTAGACGAGGCGATATAATAACAAGCTTTAACGGCGAAACTATTAAAGATTTTGAGAACCTTATAGAAAAAATTGCAGAACATGCAGTGGGTGATATTGTTGAAATTACTATAGTTCGCGATGGCACAGAAGTATTAGTGCTAAGCGTTGAGCTTATGGCGAGGCCAATAATAACGTAGTGGTTCAACCTGCGAGGAAATAAATTCCTCTTGCTCTCACCTACTACGTTTCGCCCAAATCAGGATTGGGGCGAGTTTGCGAGCTAAAGCTCGCTAGTTACTTATATAATTCTAATCGTCACTAGACTTGTTCTGAAATTAAAAAAAGGTACAACTATGTAGGGTCGAACCTCGTTCGCCAGCGGGCGTACACAGTACGCCCCTACATATCACGGCAGAAAAAGTTTCCATATACTATAATTTAATTAATTTCGCAACAAGTCTATTGCGAGAGTTAGCACCTCAATATTCTTGAACAATACACCCGAAGTAATCCAGTGCAAGAACCAAAAAACGTGTTATAATTTCAATACAAAATAAAGTTTTTAAGCCATAGCAATAAATTGTGCTACCTACCCAAAAAAGCAACAGTTTTATTCTGTTGCTTTTTTATTTGTATTGTAATACAAAAAAACAAGCAATCACCTTTAATAAACTCCCGAATATATTGTAATATAAGCAAATTAACTTATTGTAATT
>WQZK01000136.1 GCA_009780765.1 Defluviitaleaceae bacterium | reverse complement strand
TTCTGCATCACAGAGTAAATCAATGTTTGGAATATTACTTAGTTTTTTTAATATTTCTTCCATCAATCGAGTTCCAATGCCTTTGTTTTTATACTCAGGTAAAACCTCTAAAAGAGGTATAAAACTTGCCAAAACACCATCACTAAGGGCAGTTATAAAGCCAACAACTTGGTTAGTTTCTTGGTTTATAGCCACCACAAAGTGAGAGCTACCTTGTAATAGCTCATAGTGTTTTTGAGGAGTTAGAGGCTTTCGCCACCCTACAAAAAAGCCATTTAGTTGATTTTCGGAAGTATCGTTTATATTATCGGTATATATAATCATTTAAATCCCTGATTTTCTTGACTTTTGAGAGAGGCAGGCAATGGCTCGATCTTGCGAGGGAATGAATCCCTCTTGATTTCGCCTATTGCCTTTTCGCAAAAATCAGGATTTTTGCGAGTTTAGTAGCTTCGTCGCTTAGTTAGTGCATAAACCCCTTAAAAATCAGGCTTTATACTATTATCTAACTTTCTATGATACTAGTATAGCACAGAAGTACCCCTCAAAAGTCTCAAATTTGTTTCAAATTTTTAATATTTGCTATTCGATAAGCCTAAAGCTGTTTACAAGAAAATCCCAATGGCTTGGCTCCCAATATCCTACCATTTCTAGGTATTCAATGCCTGACTCGCTGTTAGGGCCATCATGCTGCACATCACTAGGGAAATTAATAAAATAAGTGTATCCGCCAGTTTGTTTAAGCAATATTGAGCCTCCCGCCATAAGAGGTGGATTATCATAAGTAAAATGCTCTCCCACAGCTCTGCCTAACCTAAGCAAAACTCCTCCAAATTCGGCACTGCCCAAATGATATATTGCCACCAGCCGTAAATCTGGCTCGAAATTATCCACTTCTGCTATACCGTATTTTCCTTCCCAGAAAGCAGGGAACTCAATGGAAAACCCAAGGTTGTCAAATTGGTGAAATATGCCGCCCATAAATTCTTGCACGGGTTGTTCAATTTGCTCTAAATCTAGCTCATTCCTACTACAAGCTGAAAAAGTAAACAACACGATTGCCATCAAACATATAGCAAGTATATATTTTTTCATAAATTTTTTACTCAAAAACTGTTTGCTCTGTAACTTCTGTAGTTAAGGCAACAAGTGCTTTTTCGCAAATATTTCTTCTAATAACTTTCTCTTCTTCCATAGAAACTGCAGGGTTTCCAAGTGGGTAAGGGATAGCAATAGCAGGAACAATTCTGTTAGCTCCAACCGTTAAAGAAATAGGTACTACTGTACAAAGGTGAACAACTGGAATACCAGCACGCTCAATTTCTTTTACCATCGTTGCACCGCAACGAGTACAAGTACCTCAAGTAGAGGTTAAGATAACAGCGTCTACCCCATCATTTCTAAGTTCTGCCGAAAATTCTTCAGCAAAAGCTTTAGAGCTTGCAACAGATGTGCCGTTTCCTGTTGTTGTGTAGAAGTATCTGTGTAAAGAGCCGATTTTGCCTTGGCTTTCAAATTCTCTTAAAACATCAACAGGGATAACTCTGTCAGAGTCTTGGTTAGCGTAAACAGGGTCGTAACCGCCGTGAGCTGTTTCGTGGCTTGCTTCTGTAAGGTCTGTAAGACCTTCAATGTCATACTTACCATATTTTTGAGCAGAAGAAGATTCGATTCTGTCAGGGTTTCCTTTAGGAACAATACCGCCAGAAGTTACAATCGCGATTTTCGCTTTTGTAATATCTTTAATTGCTGGGTTTGGCTCAACTCTATCAAAGTCAGGCATAGGGAATTCTGTAACGAAAGGTTTGCCGCCAAGTTTTTTGAGAAGCATATTAACCGCACGCTTCGAGCCTCTTTCTTCTTCAAAGAAATTAACACGTGTGCCGTTTGGAATGTAGAAATCTTCTGCAGAAGAACCAACTTTCTCACCTTTAGCAAGTTTTAAAGCAAGAGCTGCCATTTTAGGAGCTGCATCTCTCATGCCTGTTGCAGAATCTCTTGTAGAAATCATGTAAACAGCTTGTTTAAACATGTCCGCCCCAGGGTTTTCGATATACATACCAGAAACAACTGGGATGTTTAACTCATTTTTGATAAGCTCTGCCATAGTACCGCAAGCAACACCGTAACGACCGGCATTAAACGCAGGACCTGCAACAAAAATATCAGGATTTTGAGATTTAACCATTTCCAAAACTTTAGCTTTAGCATCTTCTAAATTTTCATTAAAATAAGAGTCACCGCAAATTACTGTAGCAACAATTTCTGCCTCATCGCCAAAAGCTTGGTTAAATGCAAGACCAGGACCAACAACGCCTTGGCGTAGTTCTGGTGCTATATGAGCCATTTCTTCGCCGCCAATTTGTGCAAAGAACTGGTTTAAATAGTGTACAACTTTTAATTTTGCCATTATGTTTTCCTCCTTTTCTGCGGGAGCTTTCTGTAATAAAAAATCAAATTTTACGCTTGCACTTTTTGCTTCGCAAAACAGTGCTTGGCTAAATTTGTTTTTTTATTTTGAATTCTGCTCCCTTTATTATCTTGCCGAAAGCTTGTTAAAGCCAAGCTCATTAGTAGCGCCTGTAATTGCTTGAATTTCAACAGTTATTGTACCGTCTTTAGCTAAAGAACCATCAAAACCGCCTGCACAAGTGTCAACCCAGTCTAAAGAGCCAATAACTTTGTCAAGCTTAGGTAGTACAACAACTTCGTTAGCATTTCCGCCAGTAACAACCGCATCAGCCGCTGCATCTGCATCAGCTAAAGATTGGCTCTTGCCGTCACGCCCAGCGTATTCATCTGTAATAATAACAGTTTTAACGCCTTTTGCTTCGATTTTTTTACAGTTCATGATAAGGTCAGTATCAGGGTTACCAAAACCTTCTTGGCTGATGATAACGCCGTCTAGCCCGAGCATTTCAGAAAGTTTAGCACTCCAGTCAGAAGAACGCTCTTTGTCCATAAGGAAAACGTTTTCGTTAGTTAAAATTGTGCATACAAAATTTAAAGTTTTTCCATGTTCTGCAAATAAGTCATGCACAACAGGGTTATTTAAATGATGGTATGTTGTGTTTTTATCACAAGCAGAAACGCAATTACCACTAATGATGGCACCATCCATAATTTCTGTTGGATAAATAAGTGTTGAAAGCGTTTGTTTTGCATCTACACCGTAAACATACGTGTCATGAAGTAAACCTTGGCTTTGAAGCATTTGCACATATGCAACACGTGGAAGGTTTGGATACATCTTAATACCTTCAGAAATGCTAGGAGTTTCAAAAACTTCAGTTTCGCAAGGCGTTAAGTTTCTTGCAAGTTCGCCAATGTGTGCAGCAACTTTAAGCCCAGCCATTCTTAAAGATTTTTCATGCTCGTGAGGTTTTAAACCATCAACAGGATTCATAACCAAAACTAAGTTGTTAAGTTGTGAAAATGGCGTGTATTTAGCACCTTCTCCAACCATGTCGATAATACCTTCTTGGAAACCAACAACTTTACCCGCTGTAACAACCGCACAGCCTTTTAAAACATGTGTTTTACCATTTCCAACAGTTTCAACCTTGTTTAAAGTACCTGGGAAAATGCTTCCAGTACCCTCTACTTTAACTCTTGGCTCGATAACGTCTTTAACAGGTGTTATACGAATGCTTTCGCCAGGTCTTGCTAAATCTAGTTCGCAAGATGCGATGTTTTCGTCCTCTAAAACCAAAGCTTTAATTTCATCTTGGTTTACGAAAAGAGTACCGTTTTCTACTTTTGAAACGTTTGAAAATTGTATATCTTTAATCAAAATATACCCTAGTTCTAATTTCAAAACACATACCTCCTTATTATATTTTTGTTTATGATGATATTATATATAACACAACTCTAATTGAGTTGAGATTATCAATGAATACTAGATAGTGCCGATTTCGCAAGCGATAAATCTATAATTTCAAAATCTTGTATCGACTTTTCAGGGTTTAAGTATTTACTTTTATCTATAATTTCAAAATTATTGCACATGTTAATACAATTTTCTATAAGGATAACCGAATCCATATCAAGCTTGTTACCTTTTTCAATAAATATAGTTTTATAAGGCGTTTCGCCGGGTTTAATACTACCTGATAATGGGTGCGTAAGAAGTTTATAATGTTCGTGAATTTTATCACGAGTTTTAATAAGAATATCTTTTAAAGGAATATCATAATATTCTATATTTAAAGTGTTTTTATACTCATCAAGAACTAACTTATTGTTTGTAATACATAGCATACTAGCCATTCTCCTATAATTGAAATAAAGCAGAACTTACAAATATCGTCATGCCGTGCTTGACACGACATCTCGTCCTAAAATCTAAGGTGTGAGATTGCGGGTCAAGTCCGCAATGACGTGTTGGTGCATGAAAAACAAAAAAGCATCCAGTATTCTAGCACAAAAAACGCACTAATACCGATGCCTAAATCTCTGTTGTTCGCTTCTTGCTAAAACTTCAGAATATTGTCAAGCTATAGTCCTTTTGCCTGAGATTATCATACTACAGTTGGCAGTGCAGTACTTAACCCTTCGGCGCCGTTTTAAACGATCTCTCCTATAACCATCATTCAATAATATTTAATTTGGCGGGAGCAAGTGGGAATCGAACCCACCTAAGCAGGGCCTACCTGCTATTACTGGTTTTGAAGACCAGAGGGCACACCAGCAACCCATTTACCCCCATATATATTTATGATAGCATATATTTATTTGTGTGTCAATATTGACAAATAAAATAAGTGCTATATAATATATAAAAAAGGACAAGGGGTAGGATGATATGTTTGAAGAACGAGATTTGCTAAAAACTTTAGAAAAATGGCAAAAAATTTTGCGACTAAAAGACTGGGACATAAAACTAGAACTTGTTACAAAAGAATGGCGAAAAACTGGTGATGTTAAAATCGACCAAGCCGACAAAACAGCAATTATGTTAATTAATAATTGCAATCCAAAGCAAACAAATATTGAAGCTCTTATTATTCATGAGCTACTGCATATTAAGCTTTGGGGGATGGATCAGATGATAGAGTCTTTACTTAAATGTGTGTATGGCGAGGATGACGAAGATCCGAAATATGTTTTTGCATATACACAATTTATGGAGCTTTTAGAGGTAACAACGCAAGATTTAACAAAAGGATATGTGGAGCTTGGTGCAGACGATAAAAGTGTTTCTTTTGGAAGAATTCAAGGACAAGCTGATGCTGAGTGGGGAAGATAATTTGCTAGATAAACGAAAAATAATTGATAAGTTAAATATAAAAAAATACCCAAAAAGTGAATATTGGGTTACAGCCAGTGCAGGTTTAGTTATGCATGGCATAAAGCCTGAAACAAGAGATATTGATATGGGTTGCTCTACATTACTAGCAGATTTACTGATACAAAAAGGTGCAAAGTGGAGTTGCCTTGAAGATGGTACACGAAAAATTGAGATAGATGGAAACATAGAAATATTTGAAAATTGGTTTGTTGATGAGATTGTTATAATTGACGGGGTTTGCGTAGCATCTTTAGAAAGCATACTGCTTTAATAGACAAATCTGGGCGCACATAAGTACGCCCATTTTATTTGTTTAATCAGTAATTATCGAATTTATCCTAAGGCTACTCACAAAATCCCCATCTTCACCTTATGAACAGGCATTCTATTTTTT
>WQZK01000135.1 GCA_009780765.1 Defluviitaleaceae bacterium | reverse complement strand
TCTTTATATGTACGCAAAAGTGTTGCAAATAATTTAAACGATATTTCTAAAACCCACCCCGATTTGGTTGCAAAAATTGCAAAAGAATGGTATGGCAAGAACAAACACACAGACTGGATTATAAAACACGGATGCAGAACTCTTTTAAAAAAAGGTAATCGTGATGTTTTGGCCATTTTTGGATACGAAAATGCAGACTGTGTAGATGCACAGGATTTTGCTTTAGATAAAACCTCTCTCGCTATTGGCGAAGAGTTTACCTTTTCGTTCACAATTTTAACAAAAGAAGCAACAAAAGTTAGGCTAGAGTATGCAATTGATTTTGTTAAATCAAACGGTAAGCGAAACCGCAAAATTTTTCAAATATCAGAAGTTTCGTTTAAAGAAAATCAGAAAAAACTTTATACAAAAAACCACTCTTTTGCTGATTTAAGCACAAGAAAACATTATGTGGGAATCCATTCTATCGCTCTTATTATTAATGGTGTAGAGCAGGAAACACTTGATTTTGAAGTAAAAGCGAAGCAATCCACAGTGTAGTTCTTGCACTGAATTGCTTCGAACACAACAAGCTCTTCTAATTTCTTCCGTCATAACCTCCCCCTACCTATCATCGTTTAGATGGTTTGGATAAGCTCAAGTAAGAGGAACAGCCAATATATACCCTAGTATGTCAATACTTTTCTTGTAATTTAATGCAAAAAATTATTCGTTGTTATAAGTTCTTGACTTTTCGGCACCTTTATAGTATACTAACTTCCAGCATACTTAATAAAATTAATAAAAATTTAACTTTTTGGGGGATTACATATGAGTACAATGACAGAAAATATAATTTCGGCTGCTGGTGGATTGGGTTTACTCATCTTCGGTATGAAAATTATGTCAACAGGGCTTGAGTTGGTAGCAGGAGACAAGCTTAAAGGCATTTTGCAAAAAGCCACTTCAAATCGCTTTTTAGCCGTTCTTGTAGGGATAATTGCCACAATTCTTTTGAATAGTTCAACTTCTGCAACCATTATTACTGTTGGTTTTGTTAATTCGGGTCTTTTAAATTTAACTCAGGCTCTTGGTGTAATACTCGGTTCAAATGTTGGAACTACTTTTAGCTCGCAAATAATAGCTTTTAGAATAGATGCCATAGCACCATTATTTATACTTCTAGGCGTTGTTATGCACTTGTTCTTCAAAAAGAGAAATGTTAAAAACATTGGTTATGTTATATTAGGTTTTGGTATTTTGCTTCTTAGTGTTAGAATTATGGGACAACCTTTAAGACAATTTGCCAACGAACCGGGCTTCCAAGCTATGCTAACAGCATTTGAAAATCCGTTTTTGGCAATTTTGGCAAGTTTCTTATTTACTGCTGTTGTGCAAAGTTCTACAGCAACAACAGGTATTTTGGTTACAATGCACTTAAATGGCGTTCCTATTCCTTTTGAAACTTCGGCTTATATAATTCTTGGTGCAAATATTGGTACAAGTATAACTACAATATTCGCTTCAATATCTGCCAGCCGTGATAGTAAAAGAGCAGCACTTTTCCATAAAATATTTGATGTAATAGGGGCTCCTATATTTGGTACGTTAATATTTTTGTTCCCAGGTATTTCAAATTGGTTTCAGTCAACATGGTCAGACCCTGCACGCCAAGTTGCAATGTTCCATACTTTATACAACGTAGCAACGCTTATTATATTACTACCATTCGTTGGCTTTGGTGCTAAGCTTATGCAAAAAATTATACCAGTTAAAGAGGATGAGCTTAAAAAACCTCACGGCAGAGAGCTTGTATACCTCAACACCAAAACTATCGGTGCGCCAACGCTTGCTGTTACTAATGCTCACTTAGAAATATGCCGTATGGGCAAAATCGCTAACGAAAATTTAGAACTTGCCCTTGAAGCTTTCTTTGAAAAAAGCGATACTAAAGCAAATAAAGTATTTGAAAATGAGAAAACTATAGATTTTCTTAACTATAGCATAGCACCTAAGCTTGTTGAAATTAACAATATGGCTTTATCGCCATCAGATGCTGAAAAAGTTGGTGAAATGTTTAGGGTTGTTTCTGATATAGAAAGAATTGGCGACCATGCTGAAAACATTGCCGAATATGCTATGGTTATGAAAGAAAGTAATCCAAAGTTTTCGAGTGTTGCAATTGAAGAATTGAAGAAGCTAGGCGAACTTACAGTAAAAATTACAGCAATGGCAGTAAATACTTATGAGAATCAAGACGTATCACAACTTGAAAAAATAGACGATGTAGAAGAAAAGGTTGACGAGCTTTCGGTTGAATTTGCAGAAAACCATATAAAACGCCTTAAAACTGAAGGTTGTGAGCCAAAAAGCGGAGTTATTTTTAACGATATGATTACAGATTTAGAAAGAAGTGCAGACCATGCAAAAAACATTGCGTTTGCAATACCTTCTGAAGATAAAAAGAACAGAAGGCGTAATTGGAAATATTAAAAATCTTTAGTAATAAAAAGCCGCTATCTTGATGATAACGGCTTTTATTTATAACCTGCAAACTCTACATATCAACCAATCTTATAACTTCTTTTGCATCATTTCTCGAAAGAGCTTTAAGCTCTTCTGAACGCTTACCAATTCTGCAAACAACATCATCGTAATGTTTGTAAATTTCGTCAACAATCTCCAAAACTTTATTCTCGTTAAAATCTGTTGTATTAACATAATATTTTTCGTTTAGATATTCTATAAAATTTTTAACTTTAGGGTCATATACAAGCCCAACAATTGGAACATCGCCCGAAACCGCATATATAAGCGTGTGCAAACGCATAGAAATAACCAATTGCGTTTTTGAAATAATGCTCATAAGCTTACCAACTTCATATATCTCTTTAAGTATAACATACTCACAGGCAGTTTTTTCTGCAACTTCTCTTATAATTTCATAATCGCTTTGCTGCATGGCAACATAAAGCGGAATTATATCATGCTTTTCACTAATATAATCTATAATTTTAGCCATTTTTTCGCAAAAATCTGGTGCGTTTAGCTTCCATTTACGTAAAGAAATTGTGAAATATTTTTTGCTATGGTCAAGCATTTCAAGAGCGTTGTCATTCTGTTCCATTTTAAGATTTAAAACAGGGTCAATTGAAATATGTACATTATCATTTTTTGCCTTAAGCTCTTCAATAACATTCATAGATTCGGGTTCACGCAGCGAGATATAATCACAAATTTCAATAGCTCGCCGTGCACGTTTAAAATTCTTTTCCTTAGTGATAGGGCCAATTCCACCTGCATAAATCATGAGTTTAAGCCCAAAGCGTTTTGCCAAATCAAGAAGAAATGTATAGTATAAAAGGCTTTTAGTGCTAGTAATATCTTGAATTAAGCTACCACCACCATACAAAAACAATCTGCTTCTTTTCATATACTTAATAATCTTAAAAAAGTTGTGCCTATTAACCGCAAAAACACCATGCTCTTCAGCTATTTTTGCTGGCTTTCTAGAAAAAACAAGTATTTTTATATCCTCTTTTTCAGCACGTAGAGATTGGATTATAGATTTTAGTATGGCGTCGTCCCCACTATTGCCAAAGCCGTAGTATCCCGACAAAATCACATCAAACCGCTTATTCTCAGCCTTTTGCTTATCTATAACCGATTTGTATATGTCTACATGCGTTTTTTTCATGCTCTCTTTAGAGAAGTTTTCTTTGGCAAAGTTATACAAATTTTCACCAAGACTCCCTCTAAGCTCTTTGCCTTCTATAAATTTAAGGATTTTTTCTGCTAAATCTACATGGTCCGAAGGAGCAGCCAAAAAGCCTGTTTCACCTGATTTTATAAGGTCTGAAAGGCCGCCAACATCTGTGGTAACCGTAGCTTTTTTCATCATAGCACCTTCTAAGAGTGCATATGTAAAGCTTTCCGAGTAAGACGATAGTGCGTTAATATCAATGGCATTTATAAAAGAAAAAATGTCTTGCACAAATCCCGTAAAAACAAGATTTTGCCTTATGCCAAGCCTAGTAGCCTGCTCTTCAAGATTTTTCTGCTCCGGCCCTTCACCAGCAAGCAAAAATATAACATCATCCCGCTTTTTAAGAATTTCTGCCGCAGCATTTACAAACACTTCATGCCCTTTTACTAAATCAAACCTTCCAATTATACCAACAATCGTCTTATTTTCGGCATTTATATTATATCTTTTTAGAAACTCCTCTCGGCTAACAAATGTCGGAGTTTTGTCAAAATCCACTGCATTATACACCGTATAAATTTTATCTACCGAAAACCCACGAGAAACAAGCATTTCTTTAAAACTGTTAGAAACACCTATGTAATAGTCCATTTTCTTAAGTGCAAGTTTATTAAGCCCCGTGTAAACAAGCTTTTTATATATCGAACCAGTAAAATCAAGCTCATAATCGCTATGAATTGTAGTAATTATAGGGATTTTTATAAACGGACGCAAAAACATTGCAATAAAATTTGCCCTAGCACCATGAGTATGAATTAAATCGTACTTTTCTTCTCTGATATGCTTAACAAGCTTTTTAACAACGCTTAAATCGTTTCTAAATTTTTGCTTCATCAAAACCGCAGGAATACCTTTTTCCAAGGCTTCTTGATAAAATGTTCCACCCGTGATAAAAACAATTGTTACGTTTATCTCTTCCATCAAGGCAGACATTAACGTCGAAACATGCGTTTTTGCACCACCTTTGTCGCCACCAATCATTATGTGCAAAACTTTCATTGAGAAGCCTCCCTATTAATTCTATAAATCGAGTGTACAAGCCCCATTGAGATAAAAAATGTAAGCATAACACGAGGGTAAAACCAAACATATTCAACCATTGCAAACATAAAAAAACCTGTTAAAGATGCAATGCCCGCCGCCGCAAAAAACTTAATGTTCACGCTATTTGCTTTATAAACAGACGAAACGCCCTCTTTTAAAATTCGTATAAAATACGCAACAAACGCAAGCAAGGCACCAACTCCTGCCTCTGCCAGAACGTTTAAAAATACATTGTGCGTGTGCATTGCATTGCCTGCACTTGGATGCGAATAAACCCTATAAATCCTTGTAAATGCCGAAGGACCCATGCCGATGCCGCTAATCCAATAATCTCTATTCATTCTAAAAGTACCTTCCCAAATCATCATGCGGTAACGGCTTGAGGTATCTTGCCCGATGGTTAAAACCCTATCTGTTACAGAACTTGGCAAGAATGGTATCGCAATAACTGCCAAAATTATCCCGATAGGCACAAGCCTTGGTGCTACCAAAATAACAAAAACCGCCATTCCCGCAACAATTGCCAAATATCCAGAACGTGAATAAGTAAGAACAAGTGCTAGCACGCAAATGCCTAACATTCCAGCTAGAATAACCTTTTTCAAGTCGTTCTTAGAAAGCAGCAAATACGCAACACAGTATGGTATAAGCATAACCCAAACCTTGGCATCATTATTAGGATTTGCCATTGTTGAGAAAAGCCTAGCAAGCCCTGCACTATGCGTTAAATCTGTAAAATCTGCCCTAACTTCTATTCCCATCGCAAATTGATAAAGTCCAAAAAGTGCAGAAATTGTGATACCGATGAAAATCATCAAAATAAACATATCCAGCGTTTTTTTGTCTTTTATAATATGCGGCAACAAAACTGCAAAAGATATGCAAGCGAATGATATAACAAATACTCGCACCGAATCCATATCACCGTAT
>WQZK01000134.1 GCA_009780765.1 Defluviitaleaceae bacterium | reverse complement strand
TCCATTATAACGAGTTTCGGCTTATGAACTAATGCACAAGCTATGTTAAGCCTTCTTTGCATACCACCCGAAAATGTTTTTGGCTTTTTCTTCGCATGCTCCGAAAGACCAACAAACTCAAGCATTTCTTTAACGTTTGCATTAAGCTCTGCACCTCTTAACCCGTAAAGACCACCAAAATATTTAAGGTTTGCCTCTGCTGTAAGGTCTGTAAAAATTGTAATTTCTTGTGTAACTAAGCCTATATCTTGCCTAATTTTCAAATTGTTTATATTCTGGTCTTGCCCAAATACTTTTATATCGCCAGAATCTGAGTTGATAAGGCCGCAAAGTATACGAATTGTTGTACTTTTACCTGCACCGTTAGGCCCTAGTAATCCGAGCACTTCGCCCTCTATTATATTTAAGTTTAAATGGTCTAATGCTACAAAATTACCATATCTTTTTACTACATTTTTTAAACTTGCTATCATGTTATTGCCCCCTATTTTTGTCTTTGCTTTTATCTTATGAACTTATTATATCACGCAGGGCTATATTTAAACAGTTACATTTGTCATGATGTTATAGCACAATCTTATAAAACAGATAAATTGCTCTTGATTTTACCTGCAGTATTCAATGAAAGCAGCTGTAAGCCATTATACTTGTTGCGAAATTCAAAGTTTTCGCCGAGAAACAAACGTGTAATCCAGTGTAAAGTCAAGCTTTTTACCTATGCCTAACTATCCATGCTACTATCATACCACAGAAACTACCCTCAAAAGTCTCAAATTTGTTTCAAATTTTTTCAATACAAAAAAGACTTGTCAAAAAAATTTAACAAGTCCTCCTAATTTAAAAATATTAAACGTATTTTACAGCCGTACCGTAAGCTGTTACTTCACTCGAACCATCCATAACAGAGCAAGTTGCAAGTCTAACGCAAACAATTGCATCTGCACCCATAGCCCTAGCATCAGAAACCATACGCTCGATTGCGGTGTGTCTTGCTTCATTAAGTAGGTCGGTGTAAATTTTTATTTCACCACCGCCAATAGCTCTAATTCCTGCAGCAAATGCTCTGCCAATATCTTTTGCACGAACAACATTACCTTGAACCAAGCCAAGAACTTCTATGTTTTTTCCCGGAATTGTGTCTGTTGTTGCCATTATAATACCATAATTTTGCATATCAATCAGTCTCCTTTTGAGTATGTATAATGCTCTCACTTTTATCATATCATACCACATAAAATTTTGCAAGAATTTCTTATTCTTCTAACCAATCCAAATCACCATTTTTTATAATCATGTAAAGAACTACATCAATCATATCAAGATAACTCGAAAGCCTAAATTGAACATAGCCCTCAAGATTTATCGAATCGCTTTCCTCAACGTATTTCTTAAGCCCTTCTAAAATATCGTCTTTACAAGGGATAAACACAAGCTCTTTAATCTTATTTTTTAAATTCTTGTTTGCTTGCAAAATTTCACTCATATTCAGTGCAACTTCTTGTATAAGCGTAAAAAGTTGCTTATGAAAATTGTCAGTTTTTTCAAAATTATTATCTTCAAAATTATTTAGGTGAAGCCACTCACCAAACTCTCTGTAAAAAATACGGGTACGAATTTTAAAATACAACTAAATCACCTCTAAATGGGGTACTATTAAATATATGCCACCCTGTAAGTCCGACTTACATTGTCTTAACATCTGCTTCAAAAAATTTATAATCAGAGTTGCAAAAATGGCAATGAATATTAATATGCCCATCGATTTTAATTATATCCAAAAGCTCAGCTTTACCTAGTGGTATAATGGCTTTTAAGGCTTTCTCACGGCTACAATCGCAGCTAAATGTTACACTTAGTTTTTCATGAATTTTAATATCTTCACCATTTACACCACTTTCAAACTTAGCTTTAGCCTCTTCTGACGCTCCAGGCATTAGCTGAATAAACTGCCCTCCATCATACGAAAGAATAAACCTAGTTTTAACCTGCTCACTTGTTTCAAAAAAGTGGTTTAACGTTTTCTCTATATCAGAATCAATAATAGGCCCAAGCGAAACAATAGGCTCTTTAAGCCCTAAATCCTTCACAACGCTAATGCTACCATCACCTAAAGGCCCATTTGCCTGTGGCTCATAAACATAACCCTTAATTTCCTGCTTGCTGTTTGCCGTAACAACTATTCCTGATATTTCGCCATCTACTTTAAGGCTTATTGTAAGCAAATCTTTATCACTCTTTAACGTAGCACTCATTAAAATGCCCGCTGTAAGCATTTTTCCAAACTCTTTAGCCGAAAAATCGCTTAAATTATGTAATTTCTTAGCATACTCATAAATCTCTTTTGTGTTTGCTGTAAAAACTCTGATAGAGCCATCAAACGTTGTGCCTCGTAAAATATAGTTTCTCATGTTTATCCTCTCGCTACAAAGAAAATCTTTTCACTCTTTTCATGAATGTCTAAAAAAGCTTCTTCGTCATATATATTTAAAATTTCAAAACCTGCTTTTTCTAAAAGACTTGATATAACTTGAGCAGAATACGCTTTTTGATAATGTATTTCTTCAAATCTCTCATACAAACCGCTTTCTTCGTCTTTAGCAAAAAAATCTACTGAGTATTCGTTAATTTTTGTATCTTCGTCGTAAAAATTTTCCCAGATATATGCCGAATCTTCATCACTTTTCGCAAAAACATTCTCGCCTAAAATATTTTTAAATTTAAACTCGGTATTCACATCAAATATAAACAGTCCGCTTGGGTTTAAGTAGTTTTTAACTAGCTTAAAAACAGTTAATAAATCTCTCTCACAGGTGATGTAGTTTAAGCCATCGCAAAGGCAAAAACAAGCATCTACCGTTCCATACAATTCAAACTCTCGCATATCTTGATTTAGATAAAGAATACTAAGATTTTCGGCAAAAGCTTTTTCTGTTGCCACCATAAGCATATCTTGCGATAAATCAATACCAATCATATCGTATCCTTTTTTTGCAAAAATTGTTGTAAGTGTTCCACTTCCGCAAGCTAAATCAAGCACAA
The DNA here is from genome assembly GCA_009780765.1 of Defluviitaleaceae bacterium. Taxonomy (GTDB): domain Bacteria; phylum Bacillota; class Clostridia; order Lachnospirales; family UBA5962; genus WQZK01. The sequence goes on along the minus strand of WQZK01000134.1, from coordinate 2,693 downwards.
GTTCAGGATTTAATCCATTTTCTTCAAAAATTTTTTCAATAAACAAAACCCATTTTTCATAGGGTATATTTTTCATAAAATTATCATAAATATACGCAAAATTGTTGTACATAAAAAGCTCCTACTAGTAAAATAACTTTGAAACAGCAATATCAGAGCGAAGTCGCGACTGCACTTGTGGTTTGCCTTTTGGCAAACTTGCATAGCAACTTTCGCAAAGCGAAAGCACTTGGGCGACGTTTTGAGCGAATGATAGTGCTGATTGAAAAGCATTTTACTAAATTTTTCTTTAGTCTATTATAACATAAAAATGCTGTTTCGTGGTAAACTAATTTCGTAATTTTATATATTTGTAATCTATTTATTAAGGAGACATAAACATGAAAATGAAACCTCTCGACTGGTTTGCATTATCGCTTATAATACTTGGTGCGATTGACTTAGGCCTTATCGGATTTTTCCGCTTCGACCTTATCGGCTCAATATTCGGTGGTATGACAAGCTGGTTTGCAAGAATTATATACGCACTTATCGGTCTTGCTGGTATCTATGCGTTTAGTATGTATGGAAGAATTGCAACAAACGACTTAGCAAGAGGCGATAAGTAACGATTTAAAAAAGGCTGCCGATTTCTTCGGCAGCTCTTTTGTATTAAAAATTATTAGAATTTGTTATTGGCTCAGGAAAATCTATTCCAAAAGTTTCAACTGTAACGCTTGTCATAACCCAGTCATGAAGAGGCCTTTCTGTTCTTGCAACTGTAGGCGAGTTTGCAATTTCGTCAACAACTTCCATACCCTCTATAACACTGCCAAAAGATGCGTAAGCTCCATCTAAAAACGTAGCATTGCCATGAACGATAAAGAATTGGCTACCTGCCGAGTTGGGGTCATTCGCTCTTGCCATAGAAAGTACACCCGGTAGATGGTTTAAATCGTTCTCGAATCCATTTTGCGAAAATTCTCCCATAATAGAATATCCAGGATTACCTCTGCCTGTGCCCTCTGGGCAGCCACCCTGAATCATAAATCCAGCATCTACTCTATGAAAAATTAACCCGTCATAAAAACCTTGATTTATAAGGCTTATGAAGTTGGCCACAGTGTTTGGTGCAACATCTGGGTATAATTCTGCTCTGATAATGTAGTTGTTATTAATTTCAAAAGTTACGATTGGGTTTTGTGTACCTGTTGGTGCAACTGTAGAGCTGCTGTTATTATCTCCATTATTATTTGAACAAGCTGATAGTGACACAACTGCCGCCGTTATAACTGCCAGTAATGTTAATATTTTTGATTTTTTCATATGCTTTATAATCTCTCCTTAGTTTACGCTTTTTGCGGCTCTTCGTAAGTTTCGCCAAAAGTTTCAATTGTAGCTTTAGTAATTGTCTGTTCTTCAAGTGGCTTATCCATATGATTTGTGGCTACCATTGCAATTTTATCAACTATTTCTTGCCCTTCTATAACCTTGCCAAAACCTGCATAATTTCCATCTAAATGTGGGTTATGCTTGTGCATTATAAAGAATTGGCTACCTGCCGAGTTAGGGTCATTCGCCCTTGCCATAGAAATAACGCCAGGTTCGTGGCTTAAATCGTTTTTAAAGCCATTTCCAGAAAACTCGCCCTTAATTGAATATCCTGGGCCACCTGCTCCGCTTTTTTCAGGGCAACCACCTTGAATCATAAACCCTTCAATAACCCTGTGAAAAATTAGCCCGTTATAATAACCTTTTTCTACAAGGCTCACAAAGTTATTAACCGTGTTTGGTGCAATTTCTGGGTATAATTCTACCTTGATAAAATGGCCTCCACTAATTTCGAATGTAACAATTGGATTTTTTTTCATAATATAAACTCCTTTAATTTATAGTCTTTGTCTTAGAACTTCATATAAAATAATGCCCGCCGCAATAGATACATTAAGCGATTCGGCACGCCCTTTCATAGGCAATTTTACAAGGCAATCGGTTCTCTCTGCAAGTTCTTTTGAAATGCCATTCGCCTCATTACCTATAATTATAGCACAACCACGCTTAAAATCAACATCATACGGATAAATTTTACCAGATAAATGTGAAGAAATCATTAAAATATTATGAACTTTAAAAATTTCTGTAGTTTCTTGGGTACAAGCATCCCAAACTATAGGAACATTAAAAATTGAACCAGCACTTGAGCGAACCACCTTTTTATTATACACATCAACACAGCCCTTTAAGAGAATTACACCATCTGCACCCGAAGCGTCTGCCGTTCTTATAATTGTGCCTAAATTTCCAGGGTCGCTCAAGTTTTCTGCTACCACAAAAAATGGATTTTCTTTTTTAACCAACTCTGTAAGGATTGCATTTTTTTTCTTAGCAATAGCCAAAACGCCTTGCGGGCTAACAGTGTCGGATATTTTCTTAAAGAGTTCGTCAGAAACAACAACCATCTCTTTACCTTCTACATATTTTCGCCAAGTTTCTTTATTGTAATAACTTTCAGAAAAACAATATGTTAAAATATCTTCATTATTGGCACTTACAAAATTTTCGCCTTCAATAATAAACTCGCCATATTCATCACGATATTTTTTGTTATCCAGTGAAATAAGCCTCTTTATAAAATTGTTTTGCCTGCTTGTTATAATTTCCATGGTTCACCTGCCTAAAAAATTGTGATATAATTATTATAACATAATTTTGCT
>WQZK01000133.1 GCA_009780765.1 Defluviitaleaceae bacterium | reverse complement strand
GTTTAGTAGTGACATTTGGCAATTTATGTATGCATTGTATGGCGAGAATGTGCCAACAGAAAGAGTTGCAGGAAATCAAACAAACATTAGCCTAACAGAAGCAGAAAGGCTAGTAGCCGATTTTATGTTGCAAAAATACCCTTCTGTGGTTTTAGATAATTTGTATATGTCTTTAATGGCACCTAATTTAGAGCAAATTAGAGAGTTAAACGGCGGGTTGCCCCGTGGAATAGATGGTGCGTTTACGTTTAGTTTTGAGCTTTTTAGCTTTGATGATAGTGGGTACTACACCGTAGGTGTTCGCCGTGGCTTACCAGAAACGTGTGCTGTTTCAACATTTTTTTATAGGTATAATGGAGTGGAATATGTAGAGGTTATGCGAGGTTCGGGCAGCTTTTTTAAAAGTACCGCGGGGCATTTAATGTTTATTGAAAGCCGTGAGCTTGGTGGGCCTGCAATAATTTCTAATATTATTTTGGATGGGCACCATGTTATTAAACACACCCTTATAGATGACGACTATGATTGGGAAATAGCCGAAGAAATTAGACAAACGCATGAGGCTATAGAAAGCTATGAACAAAAAGTTTTAAGAATTACAAACACAATATACGAAGAGGCTATGGAGCACACAAACCAGTTTCTTTCGTGGCGAGAGCATTATTTGTTTTTCATACAAACAAATTTATGGTGGACTGAACCGCCTAGGTTGTTTGACGAAAATTCGGCGTTTGCAATTTTACACGGTGGGGAAAATCCTTTTCTTATAGTTATGAATAGAGCTACGCAGGAGTATCGTCTTTTTAGATATAGTGAAAATTTGAATATAGTTGAAGAAATTGATGATGGCGGAGGTATGCGTTTAGAAGGTATAGAATTTTTTGGCGACATTTGGCAATTTACAGTTAATTTGTATGGCAGAGGATAAAATTTGAGACTTTTGAGGGGTACTTCTGTGATATGATAGTAATATGACAATGTGCGGCACTTCGTCATCCTGTCCTGAACTTGATTCGGGAACTCACACGCAATCTAGAGATTTAACAATAATTAGGAGGATTTAAAATGAGCAAAACAATGGTAGGTTTAAAACGCACGCATATGTGTGAAGAAGTAAACGAAACGCATGTTGGGCAGATAGTTACAATCATGGGCTGGGTTAATAAAAAACGCGATTTCCCGGGACATGTTTTTATAATACTTAGAGATAGAACGGGCATTATTCAGGTTGCTGTAAACAATGAAGAAATGCTTAAAAAAATTAAAAATGTTAGAACAGAATATATTTTGGCTATACAAGGGCGAGTTGTTTTGCGTACAGAAAACAATATAAATCCTGATATGAAAACAGGTAAGATTGAAATTGAGGCCACTGAACTTCGCATTTTATCAGAGGCTGCGGTTCCTCCATTTCAAGTTGCTGATGTAGGGGTTAAAGAAGATTTAAGACTTAAGCACCGCTATGTGGATTTAAAACGCCCAGAAATTCAAAATAATCTAATTGTAAGGCATAAAATTTACCAGTCGGTTAGAAATTTTTTAAATAATCAAGGTTGTATAGAGGTGGAAACGCCTATTCTGGGCCGTTCAACGCCAGAAGGTGCAAGAGATTATCTTGTGCCTAGCCGTGTGTATCCAGGCAATTTTTATGCCTTGCCGCAATCGCCGCAGCAGTATAAGCAGCTTTTAATGCTTTCTGGGTTTGATAAATATTATCAAATCGCAAAATGCTTTAGAGATGAAGATTTAAGAGCAGACAGACAGCCAGAATTTACCCAAATAGACATAGAGCTTTCTTTTGTAGACCAAGAAGATGTTATAAACTTAGCCGAGGGCATGGTTAGAGATATGTTTAAAGACGTTTTAGATTACGAGGTTTCGCTTCCTATAAAAAGAATGACGTATGACGAGGCCATGGAACGCTTTGGCTCAGACAAGCCAGATTTAAGGTTTGGGATGGAACTTAAAAATATTTCTGATTTAGTGAAAGACACAGATTTTGGGGTGTTTAAATCGGCTATAGATGCTGGTGGCTCGGTTCGTGGGATTAATGTCTTAGGTCTTGCAGATATGCCAAGAAAACAGATAGATTCTTTAATAGAATTTGTTAAAACATATAAAGCTAAGGGGCTTGCGTGGATTAGCGTTTTAGAGGATGGCGAATTTAAAACTACTTTGTCGAAATTTTTTACGAATGACGAGCTTTCAAAAATTGTTGAAGTGTTTTCGGCAAAAGCAGGTGATTTAATTCTTTTATGTGCAGATAGCGATGATGTTGTTTTTGATTCGCTAGGAGCTTTAAGATGCGAAGTTGCGAGGCGTGAAAACCTTATCGACCCTAACAAATACGAATTTTTATGGGTTGTAGATTTCCCACTTCTTGAATGGGACGAAGAAACAAACAGATTTTATGCAAAACACCATCCATTTACAATGGTTAAAGATGAAGATATTGAACTACTAGAAACTAACCCTAAAAAAGCCCGTGCAAAAGCATATGACATTGTTATAAACGGCTACGAAGCGGGTGGCGGAAGTATGCGTATTTACCAAAAAGAAGTGCAAGAAAAAATGTTTAATATTTTAGGCTTTACCAAAGAAGAGGCAGAAGAGCGCTTTGGCTACTTCTTAGAAGCGTTTAAATATGGTGCACCCCCTCATGGCGGAATTGCGTTTGGGCTTGATAGGCTTAACATGCTTGCGGTTAAAACAACAGCAATTAGAGATGTTATTGCGTTTCCAAAGGTTAAAGATGCTTCTTGCCCACTAACAGATGCACCAAATATTGTTGAAGATGCCCAACTTGAAGAGCTAGGGCTTGATATTACTGAAAAGACGGAGATGGAGCAAAATGAAAAAATATAGCAAATATCTCAAAATAGCAGGAGTTACTTTAGTGCTATGTGCAGCTCTTCTTGCTGGTTGTTCGAGAAACAATGAAGGGCTAGATGATATGGTAGACATTACAGTTGCTTTAGACCAGCCAAACGAAGAACAGATTAACATGCAAAGTTGGATTGGTAAAGAGCTTGCCGAATTAAGTGGTTTATTTGGCCCGCAAATAGGTGTACAAGATTGGGGACCACATGTTACTTATATCTTCGCAAGAGGCGTTTCTGTTAATGTTTCGGCATATGAAAATCGTATTATAAGTGCACTTGTTAGTTTTGCACGCCAAGGAATGACCTTAGAGTTTGATTACAATTTTAACGGAATTACAAGAAACACCGTATACAGTGATATTGAGGAATTGTTTGGTTCGTATCCTAGTATTCATCGCTTTGAGGGCGTCGGGCCTACAGAGTGGCGGCTAGAGCCAGAGCTTTCTTACGGTTATATCGAAGCAGGTGAATTATTTGCCAGAGTTTTTCTAAGGCCTGATCATAGCGTTTTTGCTATTGAGTTTTCAAGCGAGGCACACCTAGTAGGGCTAGATTATGAAGAATCGGCAGTAGTAGATATTCAGCACTTGATAGGAACACATAGCGAACATTTTATGTATTTATCAGATAATAATGGCATCCAAACAAGCTACGATATAGATGGATTTATTACCAGCGTATTTATAAATTTTTTACAAAGTGACGACAGTGGTGTAACCTTTAATTTTAATGGAATTGGCGAACTTTCAACAAGTTATGATGTTATAGGCTTGTTTGGAGAGCCTCATGAAATAAGTTTTGGCGAGGATGAAAACAGAGTTAGTGCAGAAAGTTCATTTTACTATGTTCTTTCAGGAACAGATGGGATGTTTGTAAGATTTTTCTTTAATGAAGATAATTATGTTATAGCAATTAATATGTTTACGGAGGAAAGGTAATATGAAAAAATATAGCAAATTGGTTAAGATTGCAGGTGTGGCTTTTGCGTTATCGGCAGGTCTTACGTTATCGGGCTGTAGAGATAACCAGCCGCAACCTGTAGAAGAAGATATTGTAGTAGGTGTGGAAGAGCCGGAAGATAACGAACCTGAAGATATAGTGGAAGAAGCTACTGCACTTCGCCCAATGAATATTAAAGGATTATTGCAGATTAGGTTTGAAACAGTTGAGGAATACTTTGGTAATCAAATATACTTTAATGATGAAGAGGGCATAAAATATCCAACATACTATTTTGACACAGGTATAAGTATTGGTGTAGATTTTGGGTTTGAAAACCGCCCGATTAGAGTGGTAACTGTAGATTTTTCACAAGTTCCGCATCCAAACACTTTTCACTTTAACGGTATAAATGCCGAATCTACAAATGCTGATATTTTATTGATGCTTGGTGAGCCTGATGATATTCGCGAAGTGAATGAAGAAGAGTTTTCGGGGGCATACATGCTCTATGGCTACTGGATTGCAGAAAATGTTTACGTAAAGTTTTTCTTTGATGAAGATGTAAATATTTTGGGTATGGAATTTTCTATGATACTTGGTAGTGCAACTCGAGATGATAGTGAACCTATTGAGCAAATAGATATAGCGTTTTTGCTTTTAAGAGATTTTGAAGAAAATAAGCATTTGTTTGGCGAGCTAATTAGGCAAGAATCTGGCTTGCACGAAACGTATATTTTTGAAAATGGAGTTAGAATTGGTGCAAACGGCATTATTGAAAGCATATTTGTTGAATTTAGAAGGGATTATGATAACTTCGCAATGTTTCATTTTCACGGTATTAACGGGCTTTCTAGTTACGATGATGTTATAGAAATTTTTGGCGAAGAGCCTTACAATATTCGTGAAGGCTCTGATGAAGAGCGAGTTGGAGCAGAAAAATCGTATGGCTACTGGGTTTCTGAAGAGGAACATATATATGTTAGGTTTTTCTTTAACACAAATGGTGATGTTGTGGCAATTAGCCATTTTAGGTAGGGATTATTGATGTTTAAAATAACTTATGCAACTTTAGAAGATATAGGGTATGTTGTTCACCCCGATGGAAACCTTTCTGAAAGTGAATTTGAACGAAAAGTGCGAGATAAGCGGTGCTACATATTACACTACAATGAAAAACGGATTGGCGTGATGGTTTATAATCTAATGTTTGATTTTGTGCCATTTCTAACACTTATGCACATTGAAGGAGCCTATCAAAGGCAGGGCATTGGAACTAAGGCGGTGGAGTTTTGGGAAAACGAAATGAAAGAACAAGGCTTTAAAATGATAATGGTTTCAACTCAGGTAGATGAAAGCGGCCAGCATTTTTACCGCAAAATGGGCTATAAAGACATGGGCTCGATTGTGATGGATATTTCGCCTTATAAGCAACCATTGGAGATGTTTTTAGGGAAAAGCCTGCAAGACCAATAAATCATCGTAAAAAAATAAAAATATGGGAGAAATAGCAATGAAAGTGAAGAAATTCCTAAGAAATCCTTACAATTTTATCCTTGCGAATATGTTTATATTCTTCGCATTTGCATTTATTGTAGACACGCCAAGAGATATTTGGGATGGGCTTATTAGAATAGTTTTAAGCCAAGATGTTTTAATAACTGACTACTTCTACATAGGTGGAGTTGGTGCAACTCTTGTAAACGCTGGGTTAACTGGTGTTATTGCAGTTACGTTGTTTAAAATATTTAAAGTGCAGCCAAGCGGCATGGGAATACTTGCAGTTTGGATGATTCCGGGATACGCATTTTTTGGCAAAAATATAGCCAACATTTGGCCTATTATCTTGGGAGGCTATTTGTATTCGCTTTATCAAAGAAAACCGTACAGAGATTTTATTATTGTGATATTTCTATCAACAACACTTGC